>JADGOA010000353.1 GCA_017883215.1 Thermoanaerobaculia bacterium
TGATGGAGACAGTGACGTGCAGGAGCCCTTCGATTTCGAGGTGGCGGTGACCGTGCGCGATCTGGCCGGCAACGAGAGAGCGTCCCGGCCGCTAAGAATTGCAGACCCAGGAAACTAAGGGTCGCAATAGGGGAATAATACGCATTTGCCCGAGGCGGCGAACCCGCTGAGTGCCGCCCAACTAGCGCCTGCAGCGGACCCGGCCCGCTTCGTTCCTGCATGCCAAGTGCGTTACCATTCGCGTCGCGGGCCGGGCCGCTGAGGCGCAGGTTTGTTGGGCAGTCAGCGCAGGCATAACCCGCTGACGCCGGGCCACATAGGTTGTGCATCGGTATACCATATGACTCCCAGGAGCGCCCCCGTGAAGCAGAACGATGATCTCTTGAGTGTGACCTCGATACTCTCCGTGCTTCTGCTTGCCCTGCATATTTCGCAGGACATCGTCTTCGGGTTCGACCGCGCGGGGCTCAATCATCTTCTGGGCGTCGCGATCCTGCTCGTCGTTGTCTGCGGCGCCGTGCTGCTGCGAGAACGGCCATCGGGCAAGGTAATCATGCTACTTGGCGGCGCGATGGCCGCCGGGATGCTGCCTCTGCACATGCGAAATGGATTGCGCCCCGAGTTTCTCGAGAAGAGCGGCGCCCTACTCTTCATCTGGACTCTCTATGTCCTCGGAGTGACCGGTGCATTCTCGGCTATCCTCGCGGTTCGGGCGTTGCTCGCTCGGCGGATCGCTTCGTGAATAAGCGGCTTGGCGGCGTGAGCTCGCCATCCCCCTCGACGTCATCGACCGATCGGGCTACGGCGAATGGGAAGCGAACGGAGGCCGAAGCGCTGCGGAACGAGCGGCGCTCGAAGTGAAGCGCATCCTCGCCCGCCCACCCGCCCGCCCGCTCGAGGCGGACGTCGAGTCAGCCCTCACCGCGATCATCGATCGCGAAGCGGCTGTCCGGGGGTGATCCGGTTTCCAGGCCGAATTCCATTTTCGGCTCTTGCCGTTCTACTACGCGCGTAGTATCTTCTACGACAGCGTTAGGAGCATTCAGTGCCGAAACCAAAGCCGATCAGCCTTAGCAAGTTCGAGCACGAGATCATGGATATTCTCTGGAAGCTCGGCGAATCGTCGGTCCGAGAAGTTCAGGACGCCATCCACGAGCGCAAGCGTCCGGCCTACACCACCGTGCAGACGATCTTCGCCCGCCTCGAGGAGAAGGGTGCCGTGCGGCGCACCCGCAAGATCGGGAACGCCTTCCTCTTCGCGCCGCTGATCACGCGGACGTCCGTCTACAGGCGGATGATCGATGACTTCCTCGATCTGTTCGGCGGATCGGCGCAGCCGCTCGTGGCTCGGCTCGTCGAGACCGGCAGGCTGACCCTCGAGGACTTGAAAGCGCTCGAAGAGAAGAAGGAGAGGGCAAAATGACCGCCCTTCGAGCTCTCGCGGAGTCGGCACTGCCCTTGGTCGTGAGCCACCTCTGGAGCTCGACGCTCTTCCTGCTGCTGATCCTGACCCTGATCGCGGCTCTCCGTTCTCGCCTGACGGCCGGCAGCCGTTTCTCTCTGGCACTCATCGGCGTCGTGAAGTTCGCGATTCCGGCCGGCGTCATCGTCAGCCCTCTTCGCGGTCTTTTCCGGAGTTCCCGGCCGGAAACGATTCAGATCCGCCTGCCGCTCTTCGCACAGCAACTGTCCCTCGGCACCACCCATGTCACCCCGCGCCTCTGGCCTGCCGTCGTCGTCGCGACCACCGTCGCCGTCGCGGTACTCATCATGTTCCGCGTCGCGCTGACAAATCGGCGCCTGGCGTCATTGTGCGTGAAGACGGCTCATCCACCCGCATTGCGCGAGGTGGAGGCGCTGGCGAGAGCGAGGAACCGCATCGGCGTGCGGCGATCGGTCGACATCGCGCGCTCCGGCGTGTCGGAGGCGCCCGCAGTGCTCCGCGTTTTACGACCGCTCATCGTTCTGCCGGTGAACGGGTGCGATGACCTCTCCGATCAGGAGCTGGAGTCGCTGCTCTGCCACGAATGTGCTCACATCGCGCGACACGACAACCTCGTCGCGCTTGTGGAGTCCTTCATCTGTGCTCTCTTCTGGTTCCATCCCCTGATCTGGGTTGCGCAGCGGATCACGGCCATCGAACGGGAGCGGGCATGCGACGAGGTGGTCGCTGGATCCGCTGACGAGCGCGATACCTACCTGGCCGCCCTAACCAAGTTCTGCCACGCGTCGATCTCTCCGCGGCTGCCCGGAGTGTCGTGCATGGCCACAGCCAAACTGAGCGAAAGGATCGATCACGTGATGAACTTCGAGGCATTCAAAGCACACGCAACCTCTCCGCGGCTGGTCGCAGTTTTCGGTACCGCCACATTGGCGTTATTCACTCTCGTCGCCGGCTTCGCAGGCACGACCAGCGCGCTCGCAAGCGGTGCAAAGGTCTCCAATCAGCCGTATGCAATCCGGCTCGAGGCATCGCGCAGCGGCGACCTGATCACCCTGGAAGCGTCCATCAGCGACAACGCTACGCAGCAGGTGATTGCAGTTCCGAAGATGACATTTCATCCCGGCGAGTCGGCGACCGCGCGCGCCAGCAATTCTGACGTCGAGGTGGTCATCGACGTCCAGCCGAGCGACGGAAAAACGATCGACATCGACGCGGCCATCACACGCGATGGCAAGACCGTGCATGCTCAGGCGCGCGTGAGCCCCGCGCAGGCGCAGGCTGCGCCGGCGGCGAAGTACACGGGCGACCCGATCTCAATGAACCTCAAGGATGCCGATCTGCGTGACGTCATCCTGACGTTCGGGAAGATCACCGGCTCTGACATGCGCGTCGACGACTCAGTCCATGGAACCATCACCGTGAACTGGATCAACGTGCCGTGGGATCAGGCGTTCGACGCACTGCTGACGCAGCACGGCCTGACGTACCGCATCGACGCGTTCGCGAAGACCATTTACGTGACCCGGAAGTAACGCTGGCAGGTGCGGCGGCCTCGGCCGCCGCACACTCCCGCCGCGGCCCCGAAACGCGTATTGTTCCCCGATGCTGAAACGCGTGATGTTCCTCGTCGTGATGATTGTCGCGACGGCCACGGCTGCACTCGCCCAGGATGCGGATCTCATCAATCCCGACCGCCCCGGCATCGCCGCCCACCTAACGCCTGCAGCGGACGTGGCCCGCTCGACCTGTCTCGCAAGTGCGGTACACTTTCGCCTCGCGGGCCGGGCCGCTGAGGCGCGGGTCCGTTGGGCAGCCTCGACCGATCACGTCGTGTGGTCAAGCTAGTCAGCCAATCAGCGCCCAGACATAAGGAGAATGTCATCGCATGATTTACATTTCTTCCATCGTTCTTGTAATCCTCGGACTCGTCGGTCTCTTCTATGGCTACGCGAAGAACAATCGAAACATCATGCTAGTCAGTGGCCTCCTGCTCTTGCTCGGCGGCTCTTTGACTGAAATCACCCGTGGCTTCCTTGCTGGCATACATGGGCGGTGACCGGCCTCCGAAGACACTGACGTCGCGCGGCTCTCCGCGACGGCAAGGCGGCTCCTTTTTTCAACTCGATGACTGCTTCGACGAGGCGTCGGAGCCACGAGCCGCGGCGCGTCAGGGTAGGGAACCGTCTCGACCCGCAACTCCTCAGTTGAGTGATACCCGAGATGGAGAGAACGATGATTCGACGGTGCCTCGGCTTCGTCCGGTTTCTCTTGTTCGTCGGAGGAGTCGCGCTCGCTCAGGATTTCCAAGCGACTGTGGCAGCCGAACGTTGGAGCGGATGAACGCATCCACCGTGTCAATAGGGTGGGGGCTTTCGGGACGTTCAGGGATTCTCGCAAACCATTGATTCTTGGTCTGTCCCTGAACGTCCCGCAACGGGCTGGAGTGGCCCGAAACGCCGTTTTGAACTCGGTGTTGAACTCGACCGCCCTGCTGCTTCAGGTCAACACAGTCCTTTGATCGACCGCGACACGGACGCGATTTTTGCGCGAGTTGGGCAC
>JADGOA010000354.1 GCA_017883215.1 Thermoanaerobaculia bacterium
GCGTTCCGCGACTGGCTCGATCGGAACCACGATTCCGCCGACGAGCTCCTGGTCGGCTTCTACAAGCGCGGCTCGGGCCGCGCGTCGATCACCCGTGGGGTCGGGGCTCGGGCGCAAGAACGTCCGCTCTCGCGTCCGACCCCCGAGCTCCGCCCCCCCATCATTGACTTGTCGCCTCTCGTCACGGTAAAACGCCTCTCCTCGCCGGATCGAAGGGAAAAGATCGACGAAAACCGTCCGGCGTTCACCGTCGAATCACAGCGAATCCGTTGGAATAAGCCTCGCAGTAACATAGGTTTCCGCGTCCTGTGCCGGGGTAGCTCAGTTGGTTAGAGCACCAGATTGTGGATCTGGGGGTCGCCGGTTCGAAGCCGGCCTCCGGTACCATTCCTTTCAGCGCGTAGGTCGTAGCGGGTAGCGGGTAGGAGAATAGGCGCCCTCTCTCCTACCCGCTACCCGCTACCCGCTACCCGCTTCCCCCGAGGAGCATGGCAGATAGGGTCGAACCACGCGTCTCCCGAGGTCTGCGTGACCTCCTCCCCGATCAGATGCTCGCGCGACAGGCGATGATCGACACGATCCGCCGCGTCTACGAGCTTTACGGATTCGTCCCTCTCGGCACGCCGGCCATCGAGTTCCTCGACGTCCTCTCCGGCAGCGCCGGGCAGGAAGCGCAGCAGTCGATCTTCCGCGTCACCAACCCGGAGAACGAGGCCCTCGGGCTCCGCTTCGACCTGACCGTTCCGCTGGCGCGCGTGATCGCGCAATACCCGGAGATCCCCCGCCCCTTCCGCCGCTACCAGGTCTCGCCGGTGTGGCGCGCCGACAAGCCGGACAAGGGCCGCTTCCGCGAGTTCACGCAGTTCGACCTCGACTCGGTCGGCACCGTCTCCGAGATCGCGGACACCGAGATCCTGGCCGCGATGTGCGACACGCTGACGGCGTTGAACGTCGGGCGATACCTGGTCCGCTTCTCCAGCCGCGCCATCCTGAACCTCCTCCTCGATTTCGCCTCCATCCCACATAGTCAAGGTGTTGACGTTTTCCGGGTCCTGGACAAGCTGGACAAGGTCGGCCTGGAGAAGGTCGGCCTGGAGTTGATGGACGGCTACAAGGATGAATCGGGCGACACCATTCGCGGCGTGGGGCTGACGCGCGAACAGGTCGACCGGATCGTCCGCTTCCTCGATGTGAAGGCCGAGAGCCGCGGGAACGTCATCGCGCAGATCCGCGAGCTCTTCGCGAACGTGCCGGACGCCCCCGCCGAGATCGACGCCATCGAGCGCATCTCGCGCCATCTCTACGCTCTCGGCTACGGCGACGACAAGGTCGCCCTCGACCTCTCCATCGCCCGCGGCCTCGCCTACTACACCGGCCCGGTGTTCGAGGCCATCCTCCTCGATGCCCCGCAATTCGGCTCGATCTTCGGCGGCGGCCGTTACGACAGCCTGGTCATGCGCTTCCTCGGCGAGGCCATCCCGGCCGTCGGAGCCTCCATCGGCGTGGACAGACTCCTGGCCGCGCTCACACACCTCGGCAGGATCGGTAAACAAAAGGCCACCGCCCGGGTCCTCATCACAAACATGGATCCGAACCTGACGGATGATTACCTGGCCATGACCTGGGAACTGCGCCGCGCCGGCGTACCGGCCGAGCTGTACGTCGGGACCGCAAAGGGCCCCGGCAAGCAGCTGCGCTACGCGGACCACTACGACATCCCGCTGGCGATCCTCTTCGGGACGAACGAGAAACAGCAGGGCGTCGTCACGATCAAGGACATGGCCGTCGGCCGGGAGAAGGCCAAGAACGTCGGCGATCGCAGCGAATGGCTGGCGGCTCGCTCGGGACAGGTCACCGCGACTCGCGGCGAGCTGGTGGAAACGGTGAAACGGCTGCTCGACGAGCTCGATCGCGGTACGCCTGCACCTTCCGGAGAATGAATGAGCAAGGTCGACGACGAAGTGCGCACCGTTTCACGAAACACCCCTGCGCCGGTCGTCCTCGATGGTGAATCACTCACGCTCTCGCAGCTCGTGGCCGTGGCGCGCAATCCCGCGGTTCATGTGGAGTGCGACAAGCGAGCCGCCCCTCGCGTCAAGGCCAGCGAGGAGCTGATCGCGCGCATCGTCGACAACTACACGCGCGCATTCGCGCAAGGAGACGGCGCTGCGACCGAATACGGCGTGACCACCGGATTCGGTGAGTTCAAGGACCAGCCCATCGCACCGCGCGACCTCCAGCAGCTGCAGCGCAACCTGCTGCTGTCCCATTCGGTCGGTGTGGGCGAGAACTGCGATCCGGACGATCTGAGCAACTACTTTGCCGCGGAAGTCGTACGCGGCGCGCTCCTCACACGGCTCAACGCATTCCTGAAGGGTCATTCCGGCGTCCGCAGCGTGCTCGTCGAGATCGTGCAGGCGATGCTGAACCGCGGCGTGATTCCGCTCGTTCCGCTGCGCGGTTCAGTGGGAGCCAGCGGCGATCTCTGCCCGCTGTCCCATCTCTTCTCGGTGCTGCTCGGAGCGGGCCGGTTCTACGTCTGCAGTGAGGAGTCGCCGGCGGGCGAAAAAGCAGGCACGACCTGGGTACCCGTACTCTACGACGCATCGCGGCTCCCGGCGCTTCTCGGCTTTTCGCACGAGGAGATGGCGCCGACCTTCAAGGAAGGGCTGGCGCTCGTGAACGGCGCGAATTTTTCCGCGGCCATGCTCGCCCTGGCGGTGCACGATGCCGAGGAGCTCGCGGCGGTGGCCGACGAGAACGTGGCACTCGATCTGGAGGGGGTGGCCGGCTGTGCGCGCGCTCTCGACCCGAAAGTGCATCAGGCTCGCGGACAGGTCGGCCAGATCGAGAGCGCGCGGCGCATCCGCGAGCTGATCGCCGGAAGCAAGCTGGTGGAGCGCGCCGGTGCGGTGCAGGATGCCTACTCGATCCGCTGCGCGCCTCAGGTCCACGGCGCCACCCGCGACGCCATCGCCTTCGCCCGCTCCATCGCCGAGCGCGAGCTCAACGCCGCCACCGACAATCCGCTCTTTTTTCCGGAAGGCGGCGATCCGGTCGACTACCAGTTCAGCGAGAACTGGCCGGAGGGGTATCGCGGCAGCGACCGTCTCGCCTATTCAGCCGGCAACTTCCACGGGCAACCGCTGGCCATCGCCGCCGATACGCTGACCATCGCGGTCGCCGAGCTGGCGAGCATCGCCGAGAGGCGGACGCAGCTCATGCTCGACCGCGATCAGAACCGCGGCCTCCCCGCAAACCTGACGACGCGTCCGGGCGTGAACTCGGGATTGATGATCACCCAATACACCGCGGCCTCGATCGTCTCGGAGAACAAGGTCCTCGCCCACCCAGCGTCGGTCGACTCGATCCCGACGGGGGCGAACACCGAAGATCACGTGCCGATGGCGACCTGGGCGGCGCGAAAGCTGCGCACGGTCATCGGGAACGTGCAGGCGGTGCTCGCCATCGAGCGCCTCGTGGCCGCGCAGGCCGTCGAATGGCGTGTGGCCATGACCGCCGGCGTGCGAAAGGCCCAAACACTCGACGAAGCGGAAACGCAGGCGACCGCGTTCGAGTCACTGGTCGCCGGACAGGCGCAGCACATCGCCACCTACCTCGGCAACGGCACCCGCCAGTCGTACCTGAGCGTTCGCTCCGTCGTCGAACCGGTGCTCTTCGACCGCCAGCTGCACGACGATATCCGGCGCGTGCGGCAAGCGACGTTCGGCAGACGGTGAGCGCCTCGCGCGGCGTGTCATCCCGATGGCCTAACTGTAGCTGAGCGGGTGTGGCACAGACACTCTTGTCTGTGCCGTCTCCGTCCAGAACCGCACAGACAGGAGTGTCTGTGCCACACCGCTGCGCTTAACCGGAGGCCAGTAGCGTGTCATCCCGAGCCGGTTAACGGCCAGGGGCCGATGGAGCGGAAGTGACACTGTCATTCCGAGCCGGCGGAACCCCGGAGGGGTGGAGCGCGGCGAGG
>JADGOA010000050.1 GCA_017883215.1 Thermoanaerobaculia bacterium
GACCGATGGGACCGATAGGACCCTATAGGATTGCGGGACGGAATGGGACAAAGGGAGCCCCATGGATCTCATGGGTCCCACAGGTCTCATGGGTCCCATAGGTCCCATAAGTCCTATTCGTGGATGACGGGGTAAAGTTGATTGGTCGGGCAGGCGGGATTTGAACCCGCGACCACCTGAACCCCATTCAGGTACGCTACCAGGCTGCGCTACTGCCCGACGATTGCGATGCTAACACGCTCTTAACGAAAGGCAGGAGGCGGAATTCCTTGGATCAGACCGCAGACCGCAGACCGCGGACCGCAGTGTTCAACGCCGGATGGGTGGGAACTGCGGTCCGCGGTCCGCGGTCCGCCCCACTCACGCCAGCGCTGTCGCCCACAGGATCACGTACTTGGTGATGTCGATGTCCCGCGGCGAGGGGACGACTTCGATCTCTTCCACCGACCGGGCCTGGCCGGTCAGTTCTTCGCGCAGCGCTTCGAGCTCGCGGTCCCACGCCTTCTGGATCTGGGCGATTTTCTCGAGATAGTCGACTTCGCGCACCGACTGCGTCACCGCTTCGGCAATGGCCGTGGGGCGGCCGCTGGTGATGTTGTAGAGAGCCTGACCCCACGCCACGTTCACGTCCTGGGTGCGGTCTTTGATCGGCATCTCCTCTTCCTTCGAGTCGATCTCGCGCTGGTCTTTTTCCGAGCGCTCCTTCACCTGGTCGAATCGACGCCGGAACGTGCTCTCCAGGCGCTCGGTCTGATCGTCGACGCGCCGCTCTGCCTCTTCCATGCAGCGCTCCACGAACGCTTCGCGTGTCTCTTCCGGAGCGGAGAAAAGGCCGAAGGCAGAGTTCTGGTAGATGTGCAGGTGCTCGTTCTCGGCGACGAACTGCTTGAAGGCCTCTTCGCTCTGCGCCACCGACTGCAGAAGAGCCTCGGGAGTGGTGGAAGTCGTCCTGATCTGCCGCCCCTGGTCCGGAACAGTGCGCATCTCCAGTTTGTCGGCGTCGATGTGCGAGGCCTGCATCCACAGGACAGTGCCGTCTTCCGCGACAGGCGCCACGTACGAGCGGGTGATCGCGTGCCGGGTTCCGCTCCGCGATTCGTGGTGCGTGATGATTCCTTCGGCCAGCAGATAGGGGCGGTAATCGCCCTCCCCGCCGGAGACATAGAGCTGTGCGATGGCCTCGATGGCCCGCAGCCGCGGTGTACGCGCGCGCAGCGGCAACGCACCCTGGGTGTCGTCCTCGCGCGTCACGGTCATGCCGTGAGCGACCGGGGCGACGTCGAGCACGCGTCCGGCGACGGAGGCCAGAGCCGTCTGCACCGCCTCGCGTTTGTCCGGCGGGAGGAGGAAGACCACGCATCCGCCGCCTCCGGCGCCGCACACTTTCCCACCCCACGCACCGGCTCCGACCGCCGCCTCGATGGCGGCATCGATTTCGGGCGTGGAGATGCCGTCGATCAGCGCCTTGCGGTTCACCCATTCACGAGCGAGCGCCGCGCCGGCCGCTGCGAAGTCGCCCGCTTCCAGCGCACGCTCCATGTCCATGGCGTTCTGCGCGATTTTCGAAAGACCTTTCTGGATCTTCTTCTTTCCCTCGATCTGACGCTTGTACATCTCCCAGTTGTTGGTGCCGGAGAAGCGCGCCACGCCGCTGTAGTACAGGAGGAAATGCGAGGCGAGATCGTGGAGCTGAACGGCGATCGGATGCCGGACAGGCACGCCCGGCTCGAGATGAATCGCGGCCAGACCGCCGTAGACCGGCGGGTAGTAGTCCTGAATGCCGGCGGGAACTCCGAGGAGCCGCGTTTCGAGGTCCCGAACGAGGAAGATGAGGTCATCGCCGTCGACCGGCTTGCCGGCGATCTCGGAAAGGGCGCGGACGAGCGTGATGGTCAGGGCGGAGGATCCGCCCAGCCCCGAGCCCCGGGGTGCGTCCGTACGCATGGTGATCTGCAGGCCGGTGAGGTGAAAGTGTTCGAGGGCGCGATGGATCAGCGCCGCTTTCGGATCGGCGGCCAGCTCGTTCAGCGACTCGTATCGCTGCCGGTACTGCTGATCAGTCAGATGGATCTCGACCGCGCCGCTCCCCGTCTGCGAGACCTCGGATTCGGCGTAGAAGGAAATGGCCACGTTCACCGTGCGCGAGCCCGGGTGAAAGAGGTAGATCGGCCAGAGATCGAGAGTGCCGCCGGCGAAGTCGGCACGGACCGGCGCGCGGACAGTGACTTTGTTCATGATGGGAGTCCCGGACTCTGCGGCGCGCCTGCTAGAAAAGTGCCCGGCGGTTCGCGGCCACTTGGGCCACTCGCGCATTCGCAGCCAGATGAGGCAGCAGGCGAACGACGTCCGAACGGAAGCGAGCCAGTGCCGGTCCGCGCAGCGGGTCGGGAGTTATGGACTTCAGTTTGAGAGGATCGAGCCACGTGCCGTTGTCCGACACACGGTAGTCGAGGTGAGGGCCGGTCGCGAGTCCGGTCATTCCCACATAGCCGATCACATCGCCCTGTACGACCCGCTTGCCACGCCTGATTCCATTCGCGAAGCGAGACAGGTGCAGGTACGAGGTCTCGATGCGCGACGAGTGGCGGATCCGCACGAAGTTTCCCTCCCCGCGGTTGTAGGCGAGGTCGACGACCACACCATCAGCCGTGGTCATGACGGGCGTACCGACGGGGGCGCCGTAATCGACGCCGTGATGCGGACGGAAGTAATGCAACAGGGGGTGAAAACGCCGCTTCGAGAATCCCGAGGTGATGCGGCTGAACTGCAGAGGGGCGCGCAGGAACTGTTTGCGAAGCGGTGTGCCGGTCCGGGAGTAGTAGCCGGCGCGCCCGTCGCCCGATTCGCTCCGGAAGGCTTCGTATTGATCGCCGTCGTGCATGAACCGAGCGGCCGTGATCGGGCCGTATCCGATCAGGTCCGGGCCGGCGAACCGCTTCTTCACCACGACGCTGAATGAGTCGCCCTTCTGCAGGCCGAAGAAATCGACGTCCCACTGGAACACGTCCACGAGCTGTTGAACGAGCTGAGGATTCTCGCCGCTGGTCCGAAGCGCTTCCCAGAGGGAGGAGTCGATCGTCGCCGCCACGGTCGTCTCGACTTCGCGCTGCTGCGCTTCGTGGGCCATGACGTCGAACCCGTCGGCTGTGCGGACGGCGTCCACTTCCCCCCATCCGATGAGCTTCAGCTCGATGCTGTCGATCGCTCCCGCCGCGTCGTGGTGAAAGCGGACGAGATTTCCGGGGTGGAGGCGCCGAAGGTCGACCGACCGACCGAACTCGGCGTTGAGCTCAGCGCTGTCGGCCGGTGAGATACCGCCGCTGAGCAGGACGTCATGAAGGGTGTCGCCGTCTTCGATCGGCACGACGACCGAGTGCTCCGGCAGCTGCGCCGGAGAGGAAATGGCGAGGTCCGCATAGCGGAGCGGCGGGGGAACGATGGAAGCCCCGCTGACGCGTGCATTCGGCTGGAGGCTGACGGTGGCGAGCAGGAAGGGGAGTGCGATCGGAATCGCTACGGCCAGAAACGGCCGTGGCCGCCTGATCACTCCACCCAAACGCTCACCCAGCTCATGAAGACTCTTGATCATTGTGCTCGACCGGGACGAACCGAAGGCGATGGTAACACACGCGAAAATGCGCTCAGCGAGCGGCAATCTGGGTATCGCCCGCACGTGCGCGACCCCTTTTCCTGCCCGCCAACCGCTACTCCTTCGACGGATCGAACGAAAGGATCGTCGACTGCGTCACCGGCGCCTTGGACAACTCGCCGTCGGACTTCTTGAAGTTCGCCGGAATCACGAAGACCGTGTTGTCCGAGGGGGCCTGCTCGATCGAGGTGATGATCAGCTCACGAGTGAGCGTGCGTACCTGGCTCAGGGGCAGCTTCGACCCCGGCAGCGAGCCCTGAAGGTTCGAGAGCGTCGTCTTCATCACCTGCTTCAGCGGCAGGCCTTTGATTTTCGTCGTTTCGAGGTCGATGAGCTTGTCGATGTCCGGGTTGCCGGTATGAACGCCACTGTTGGCGAGGAACAACTCGGAAACGTTTCCGAATGCGCCTGTGGTCCACTTGTCGATCTCGGTTCGGATCGACTGCTTGAGCGGCATGGTCCGGAACATCACCGTCATCTCGTAGCTGATGATCAGGTGGTAGTGGTCTGTGACAACCCCGGCGATTGTTGGATGGTCGTCCATCTGCCGGACCTCGGACTTGAGATTATCGATCTTGATGTTGCTCGTTCCGATTGCTGCAGCCACGGCTCCCGCGTTCACCTCGGTGTAGCTCTTCATGAGCGGATCGACGAACGTCAGGTTGCGCGCTCCGTTCGTCGAGAGAACGTATGCGCCGGGAGGATAGGAATTCGTGGCGGTGATGAAGTCGACGCGAGAGCGGTCGCCATCGATGATGGCTTTGCCGGTGAGATCCGTCGACGGGATGTTAGCGACGTCCGACTGGCTCCTCTGGACGAACTCGTAATGCACGGCGCCAAACGAAGAGCATGCAACGAGTAGAAGCGCGATCCCCACCCACACTTTATTCATGTCTGACCTCGCTATTCCCTTCAGTATAAAGAAATTTTCGCTCTTCGGCGGCGCGTTCCGCGGCGCATGGTCAACCGACTGTCTATCGTCACCCTGCTCGGCGTGCTCCTGGCCATGCCTCTGGCTGCCGCAAAGGTGACCGATCCGGGCTCGCTCGAAGAGGTCATCAAGAGGGTCCAGGACCAGCAGCACAAGGTCACCACGCTCCAGGCCGACTTCCGCCAGGAAAAGGAGCTCGCTCTCCTCTCCAAGCCGGAAGTCTCCAGCGGCACGTTCATCTACTCGAAACCGAACAACGTCCTCTGGTCGTACGACGCCCCGAAACGGGTGCAGATGCTCATCGCGAACGGAACGCTCACGACCTGGTACCCCGAGCTCAACAAGGCCGAGCGGGTCGACGTCAAGCGTTTCGAGGACCGCATCTTCAAGTACATGGGAGCGAGCGGCGCGATCGACGAGCTCGGGCGCTACTTCGATTTCAAGTTCACGAACAAACCGAGCGAATCGACCTACCTCCTCGATTTGAAGCCGAAGACCGGTGCGGTTGCCAAGCGCGTGCAGCGCATCCGGATCTGGATCAACAAGTCCGACTACCTCACCTCGAAGATCGAGTACGTCGAGGGCGACGGCGACATCACCCGCTACGAGTTCAAGAACATCAAGGTCAACGCTCCGGTCGCGCAGAACCGGTTCGTACTCAGCCTTCCGCCAAACGTGCGGGTCGAGCAGATGAAGCTGCAGTGACGAGCGGCCACCCGGTCACTGAGTCGCCGGGTCGCCATGGTGGCCCGGTAAGGGTGACCGAGCACGTGCACCTCAGGACTTGATGTAAAACGCCTCTCCATGTCGTCGACAGAACCCCGACTCACCTTCGAGCTCCTGCACACCGACGGCGCGGCGCGCCGCGGCCGCATGAAGACCGCGCACGGCGTGATCGAGACCCCCGTGTTCATGCCCGTCGGCACCCTCGCGTCGGTGAAGAGCCTCACCACCGAGCAGCTCAAGCAACTCGGCTCGGTCGGGGACGCGCTCGGTACTCAGCAATCAGCACTCGGCACTGACCCCACTCAGGACTCAGGACTCAGGACTCAGGACTCGTCGGCCGGGCCGCAGGTCATCCTCTGCAACACCTACCACCTGATGCTCCGCCCCGGTGCGGAGCTTCTCGAACGGCTCGGTGGCGTTCACCGCTTCATGAGCTGGGATCGCTCGCTCCTGTCGGATTCCGGCGGGTTTCAGGTGTTTTCGCTCGCTTCGATCCGAAAAGTGCGCGAGGAGGGGGTGGAGTTCCGGAGCCACATCGACGGTTCGCCGCATTTCCTCTCGCCCGAAGTCTCGCTGGCGATTCAGTCGGCGATGGGCGTGGACATCGCCATGGCGTTCGACGAATGCCCCGCCTCGGGCCTGTCGAAATCGGAGGTCGAGAAGTCGATGGAGATGACGCATCGATGGGCCCGGCGGTCTCTGGGCGCTCGGAACGCGATCGTGGAAAGGCGAGCCGCAGCCGGAGACCAGCGCCCTGCGCCGGCGCTCTTCGGCATTGTGCAGGGAGGCGTTCACGGCGATCTGCGCGCGCGAAGCGCCGAGGAGATCGGCGTGATCGGCTTCGAGGGCGTGGCCATCGGCGGCGTCTCGGTCGGCGAGCCGAAGCACGAAATGCTCGAGGTCATGCGCCACACCGCTCCCCTGCTGCCGGCGGACAAGCCCCGTTACCTGATGGGCGTGGGGACGCCTGAGGATCTGCTCGACGGGGTGGCGGCGGGCATCGACATGTTCGACTGCGTGATGCCGACGCGCAACGCGCGGAACGGATCGCTGTTCACCAGCATCGGCAAGGTGGCAATCAAGAACGCGCGGCACGCTGCCGACGATCGTCCGCTCGACCCGAACTGTTCATGTCTGACCTGCCGGACAGTCTCCCGGGCCTATCTGCGGCACCTCTACATGAACGGCGAAATCGCCGCTCTGGTGTACAACACGATCCACAACGTTTCGTTCTACCTTGACTTGATGCGGGGTATTCGGCAAGCTATCGCGTCCAATTGCCTTGGGTCTTTCCGCGATTCCATCCTGTCGCGGATGTCGAGCGAGGACGCCGACGCCAAGTAAGACCACGGCGCGGCGCCACACAACCACTACTGCTATGAATGCGATTGCTCTGCTTCAGGCCACCGGCAACAGTGCCGCTGCGCTCTTCGTCCAGATCCTGCCGATCCTGGCCATCGGTCTCGTTTTCTACTTCCTCGTCATCGCCCCCGCGAACAAGCAGCGGAAGAAGACGCAGGAAATGCTCGGCTCGCTCAAAAAGGGCGATCGCGTCGTGACCAGCGGCGGGATTTACGGCACTGTCCAGGGTGTTGAGGCGGACGTCGTTTATCTCAAGATCGCCGACAACGTGAAGATCAAGCTCGCGCGAAGCGCGGTCACCAGCATCGTCGCCGGCGACGCTGCGGAATGACCGCGCTCGTGTGCGGAGGAACCTCTTGAACACAAATCTGTGGTGGAAATTGTTGTTGATCGCCGCCGTGCTGGTGTTGTTCACCCTGGCGGTCATTCCGGGCGTGCTCTTTCAGGAGCCGATCCGTCGCGGCCTCGATCTCAAGGGCGGGACGCACCTGGTCATGCGGGTCAACGTCGGCGACGCGGTACGCCTCGAGGCGGACCAGGCGATGGAGCAGTTCAAGTCGCAGTCGACCAAGAACTCGCTGCCGATGCCGACCACCCGCCGCATCAACGACTCGACCTTCCTGGCCATCCCGCCGGCAGGTGTCACCGCCGGGGCGTACGATCGGCTGGTCGCCGACTACAAGAACCAGTACGACGTGAGCACCACGCCCGAAGGGGCGATCCAGTTCAGGATCAAGCCCGTCTCCGTCTCCACCATCGAGCGCGACACCGTCAGTCACGTGGTGGAGACGATCCGCAACCGCATCGACGCCCTCGGCGTCACCGAGCCGCTGATCGCGCCCGAGAGTAACAACCGCGTGGTCATCCAGCTCCCGGGCGTCGACGACCCCGCCCGCGTCAAGGACATCATCAAGACCACCGCGCAGCTGCAGTTCCGCCTGGTCGAGGGAACCTCAGGGACTGATCCTCAGTCCACCCTGAACACCGTTCCGGCGAACATGAAGAACGACGTCGACATCCTTCCCGGCAACCGTGAGAACGAGCTCGGACAGGCGGTCGGCACCGAGTTCTACGCCGTGCGGAAGGTCGTTCCCGTCACCGGCACCGACCTGAAGAACGCCCGCGTGCAGAAGGGCCGCCTCAACGAGCCGGTCATCGGCTTCTCGATGACTACCGACGGCGCCCGGAAATTCGGCGATCTGACCGGCAACAACGTCGGCAAACAGCTGGCCATCGTCCTGGACAACAAGATCCAGTCGGCACCGCGCATCAACTCGCGCATCGACGACCAGGGCGTCATCGAGGGCCGCTTCACCCAGCAGCAGGCCGCCGATCTGGCGCTGGTACTCCGCAGCGGGTCGCTGCCGGCCTCGCTGACCACGCTCGAAGAGCGCACAGTCGGCCCTTCGCTCGGCCGCGACTCCATCCGCCAGGGCGTGCTGGCCTCTCTCATCGGCTTCATCGGTCTGATCGCCGCCGTGCTGGTCTACTACCGCGGCGCCGGAATCAACGCCGTCCTGGCCCTGCTGCTGAACCTGGTGATCATCCTCGGGATGATGGCCTACTTCAAAGCGACGCTGACGCTCCCCGGGATCGCCGGCATCATTCTGACCCTGGGCATGGCCGTCGACTCGAATGTGCTCGTCTTCGAGCGCATCCGGGAAGAGCTGCGCGAAGGAAAGACCGTCACGGCCTCCATCCAGCAGGGCTTCTCCCGCGCCTTCGGAACCATCATCGACACTCACATGACGACGATCATCTCGGCGTTGTTCCTGTTCCAGTTCGGAACGGGACCGATCAAGGGGTTCGCCGTCACGCTTCTGATCGGCCTCTTCGCGTCGGTGTTCACGGCCTTCTTCGTATCGCGCGTGATCTTCGACATGGTCTACAAACCCTCTGACCGGCCGAAAGAAATCAGCATCTAAAACGCCGAGGATAATCATGCAGCTTTTCGTTAACACTAATTACAACTTCATCAAGTGGCGTTTTGCGGCGATCGCCTTCTCGATCGTCTGGGTGCTGATCGGCCTGGCCTTCTACGCCAGGCGCGGCGTCAACTGGGGCATCGACTTCGCGGGCGGCGCCAACGTCGTGCTTCGCTTCCGCGACGCTGTGCCTCTGGACCGGCTCCGCGCCGATCTCGCCGACGCCTCCATCCAGCAGTACGGGAAGGCCGAGGATCGCGCCGTGCTGATCCGCCTGCCGATGCAGAAGCGGGAGGGCGATTACGCCGGGCTGACCGTCGCCAGACTGAATCGCGACCTCAATCCGGAATCGGCCACCGGCAAGGTTGACCTCAACTTCCGCGGCCGCGACCAGATCACCGACCTCCTCTACACCGCCGACCCCGATCGCAAGGGCACCATTGACGCGGCCAAGCAGTACTACTCCACCATCGCGCAGAACGTCATCAACAAGCGCTCCGAGCTGGGCATCTTCCGCTCCATCGACCAGGCGACCTCCGCACCGGGCGTCACCGCGGGCATGGCCGGCGTCCTGCGGGACAAGTCGTTCGTCGGCTCGTTCAACGTGCTGAACCAGGAGACCGTCGGCCCGCAGGTGGGCAAGGAGCTCCAGGGGAAAGCCGTCTGGGCCGTCATCCTCTCGACTCTGGCCATGGGCGCCTATCTCTGGCTGCGCTTCGACGTGATGTTCGGCGGCGCGGCCGTCGTCTGCATCATCCACGACATCTGCGTCTCGCTGGCTTTCCTCGGGATCATCAACGGCGAGGCCTCGCTGAATATCGTCGCTGCGTTGCTGCTGATCGTCGGTTTCTCCATCAACGACACGGTCGTCATGTACGACCGCGTCCGCGAGAACCGTCGCAAGACCAAGACGCGCATGCCGTTCGAGGACCAGCTCAACCACGCCATGAACCAGACGTTGTCGCGAACGATCCTGACCTCCGGGTCGGTGGTCATCGTCCTCATCGCGCTGCTGTTGTTCGGCGGGAAGGTGATCCACGAGTTCGCGTGGATCCTGCTGATCGGCGTTCTGGCCGGCACGTACTCGACGATCACGATCGTTCCGGCGGTCGCGATCGCCTGGAACAACGTCACGGGGCGCAAGCGCGACATCGCCGGTCCGGGATCGCGTGCGCGAGTCGAAGAGACCCCGCGCAGCGAAGCGCCGACGCCGCGGAAGCGCAAAGCGGTTTAGTTCTCCGACATCGGATGACGAACGGCGAGCAGCAATGCTCGCCGTTTTTAGTCGGTGCTCGGTGCTCGGTGGACAGTGGTCTGACGGATGATTCGACCCCCGACCCCCGACCCCCGAGCACCGAGCACCGAGCACCGATCACGAACCACCCGTGACGCACCGCACGGTCCGCTGGTGTCGTCGTCCTGTCTGATCGCTCTCCGGCAGTGGTCGCGCTACCCTCGCTGCTGGCCATTCCATCCATCGGAGGATCCCGTGACTGACGTGCTAGACTCGCCGACTCTCAAAAAGGCCGCCGCCGCAAAGGCCTCGTCGGAGCCGCAAACCATGGCAGACAATCTTGATGACGCGCTGGAGTATCACTCCGGCGGCAGACCCGGGAAGATCGAAGTCGTCCCCACCAAACCGACCGCAACACAGCGTGACCTCTCCCTCGCTTACACCCCCGGCGTGGCCAAGCCGTGCCTCGAGATCGCGAAGAACATTGCTGACGTCTACAAGTACACGAACAAAGGCAATCTCGTCGCCGTCATCAGCAACGGCACGGCCGTCCTGGGCCTCGGCAACATCGGTCCGGAGGCCGGCAAACCGGTCATGGAGGGGAAGGGCGTCCTCTTCAAGCGCTTCGCCGACATCGACGTGTTCGACATCGAGCTCGCCACGCGCGACGTCGACGAGTTCTGCAACGCCGTCCGCATCATGGAGCCGACTTTCGGCGGCATCAACCTCGAGGACATCGCTGCCCCGGATTGCTTCGAGATCGAAGACCGCCTGAAGCGGGAGATGAAGATTCCCGTCTTCCACGACGACCAGCATGGCACGGCCATCATCTCCGCCGCGGCGCTGGTCAACGCGCTCGAGGTGGCGGGGAAGAAGATCGGCGAGGTGAAGCTCGTCATCTCCGGCGCCGGTGCGGCGGCCATGGCTTGCCTCCGTCTCTACCTGAAGTTCGGCCTGCGCAAAGAGAACGTGATGCTCGTCGACCGTCACGGCGTGATTTACAAAGGTCGCGAAGACGGCATGACGTCTTACAAGAAGGAGTTCGCGGCGGACACCGACAGGCGGACGCTCACGCAGGCTCTTGTCGGCGCCGACGTCTTCCTCGGCCTTTCCGCGGGCGGCGTCGTCTCGCAGGAGATGATCAAGGGGATGGCCCCGAACCCGATCATCTTCGCGATGGCCAATCCGGATCCGGAGATCGGCTACGACGAAGCGATCGCCGCGCGTCCGGACGCCATCATGGCCACCGGCCGCAGCGATTATCCGAACCAGGTCAACAACGTGCTCGGGTTTCCGTTCATCTTCCGCGGCGCGCTCGACTGCCGCGCCACGACCATCAACGACGAGATGAAGATGGCCGCCTCCCGCGCTCTCTCGGAGCTGGCCAAGGAAGACGTTCCCGACTCCGTTCTCCGCGCCTACGCCACGAAGGAGCGGTTCTCCTTCGGCCGCCAGTATCTGATCCCGAAGCCGTTCGACTACCGCGTGCTGCTCAACGTCCCGGTGGCGGTCGCTCGTGCCGCCGCCGAAACCGGTGTGGCCCAGGAACCGATTCAGGACTACGACGCTTACCGCCGCCGCCTCGAGAGCCTGCTCGGCCGCTCGCGCAGCCTGATGCAGCAGATCTTCGACCGGGCACGACAGAACCCGAAGCGCATCGTCTTTCCCGAGGGAGACCAGGAGAAGATCATCCGCGCGGCCAAGGTCATGATCGACGAAGGGGTCGGTCATCCGATCCTTCTCGGGCGTCGCGAGAAGGTGGGATCGCTGCTCAAGAAATACAACGTCGACGAGTCGAAGATCACAACCATCGACATCTCCAACTCGCCGGATTTCGCACGCTACGCGGAGAGGTTCCACGAACTCCGTAAGCGCCAGGGCATGACCATCGCCGACGCCCGCCGCATCATGAATTCGCGTAATTACTTCGCCATGATGATGATGGAGCAGGGGGATGCCGACGGGGTGATCGCCGGCCTGCGCGCGTTCTATCCGGCCACGATCAAGCCGGCCTTGCAGATCCTCAAGACGCGCCCCGGCGTCAATCACGTCTCCGGCGCGTACCTTCTGATGTTCAAGAGCCGCACGATGGTTCTGGCTGACACGACCGTCAACATCAATCCGGACGCGGAGCAACTGGCGGAGATCGCCATTCTCACGGCGGACACGGCGCGCCGGTTCAACATCGAGCCGCGCGTGGCGATGGTGTCGTTCTCGAACTTCGGCTCGACCAGACATCCCGACGCCGAGAAGATGCAGCGGGCGACGGAAATCGTGAAAAAGCGCCGCCCCGATCTGGTCATCGAAGGGGAGATGCAGGCCGACACCGCGGTCTCGCCCGAGATCGCCCACGAGGACTATCCGTGGAGTGCGATTCAGGGCGACGCCAACGTGCTCGTCTTCGCCAACCTCGATGCCGCCAACGCCGCCTACAAGTTGCTGTGGCGGCTCGGCGGTGCGGAAGCGATCGGTCCGATCCTGCAGGGTCTCGCCAGGCCGGTGCACGTCCTGCAGCGCGGCGTGGACGTCAACGACATCGTCAACATGGCGGCCATCGCCGTGCTCGACGCGCAGGAGATGGCCGGGCAGTAGCTGATTCGCCTCTCCGGAGTGCGGACGTCCTCGTCCGGCGGCTGGAGTTTGGCCGTGACCGCCCGGGTGTCATCCCATCTCACTCACGCTTCTAATGACACGAGGCAAGCCTGCCATCCTGTAGGGGCGCGCACCAGCGCGCCCGCAACTCTCAACGGGAGAGCGGGCGCACTGCTGTGCGCCCCCATAGCAGAACGGGTCATTTCCGCTCCACCGGCGCACGCGCCGTTAACCGGCTCGGGATGACGCGGCGCAGTTTTAACTAGTCATGCCTACAGACAAAGGCCAAACTCCAGCCGCCGGACGTCCCCGTCCGGCGGTACGTGTCGGCCGGCAGAAAATCGATCGGACGCGGACGTCCGATCGTTGCGGACGAGGACGTCCGCACTCCAGGGGCGACGCCGGCACGCACCACCTCATGACCTCGAAACCTCGTGACCGGTCGGGCGGGTGGGTCACACCGTTTCGGCGCTCACGCAGCTCCGCACCAGCGCGCTGAGGGCCTCGAGGTCGAACGGTTTCGGCAGGAACGCGCAGCCGCCCGAGGTGATCGCGGCGGCGATCTCCGGCTCGCGAACCGCGCTGACGATGATGACCGGGATGCGCCTCAGCTCGGCGTCCTCTTTCCGCTCTTTCAGAACGTCCCATCCGGAGAGAACCGGCATCATGAGGTCGAGCAGGACGACGTCGGGATGGGTGGCGCGCATGCAGTCGAGCGCTTCGCGGCCGTTCGTCGCTTCGATCAGCGCATATCCCTCGCGTTTCAGGGCGGCGATCATCAGCCGCCGGATGTTGACGTCATCATCGACGACCAGCACGCATGACTTCGCTTCCGGGCTCCGCAATTCCATCGGGACCAACGCCAGGACGGCATGCACGACCGATACCGTGGGAATTGAAACGATCGACCGGCTGCTTTGGGACGGGCCAGCCATGAAGATCGCGGTCGCCATGTCCGGCGGGGTCGACTCGTCGACCGCCGCATACATCCTGAAGTCGGAAGGCCACGATGTCGTCGGCCTCTCGATGCAGATGTACGACAACCTTTCCGCGGCCGATTCTCCCTACGGCGGCTGCTGTACGATCGACGACCTCGCCGACGCGCGCCGGGTGGCGTGGAAGCTCGGCATTCCGCACTTCACGCTCAACCTCGAGGAGAATTTCCACGAGAAGGTCATCGCGCCGTTCGTCGCCGGCTACCTGCGGGGGACGACGCCCAGCCCGTGCGTCCTCTGCAACACGCACGTGAAGTTCGACCTTTTCCATCAGAAAGCGCGGGCCATCGGCGCGGACAAAATTGCCACCGGCCACTACGCCCGTGTCGCGCAGAACGGCTCCGGCGCCTTCGAGCTGCGGAAGGCGGCCGACCTCGCCAAGGATCAGTCGTACTTCCTTTTCGAGCTGTCGCAGGGTCAGCTGAGCGAAGCGATTTTTCCACTCGGGGAGCTGCGCAAGCCCGAGGTTCGTGACATCGCCGAGACGGCGGGCCTCTCCGTTGCGCGAAAGAAGGAGTCGTACGAGATCTGCTTCGTTCCACAAAACGACGGCTACGGCTCCGTCATCGAAAAAGAGGCGCGGGCGATCTCCGCTGCGAACGACGGAGGCGATCTCCACGAGCTCGCGCTGGCGGTGGCCGGGCACGAGGCTGGCGGCGAGATCGTCGATACGGATGGCAACGTCGTCGGCCGTCACGACGGCTACTACCACTTCACCGTGGGCCAGAGACGCGGCCTGCAGATCGGCGGCACGCCGGAGCGGACGTATGTGGTCGACGTCAATCCGTACACCCATCGCGTGACCATCGGCCCATCCACGAGTCTGGAGAAGCAGGAGCTCGCAGCGGAGCGCGTTCACTGGATCTCCGGCCGGCTCCCTGTCTCGCCGATCGAGGTCCAGGCGCGCGTCCGATCCCGGATGGCGGATGTCGCCGCGACGGTGACACCGCTCCCCGGCGGTAACGCACGCGTGGTTTTTGCCCAGAAGATCCGCGGCGTCGCCCCCGGCCAGGCCGTCGTTTTCTACGACGGCGACCTTTGCCTCGGCGGTGGGTGGATCAGGCGGTGATGTGCCGCCCCCCGGCCGGTCACGAGGTCGCGAGGTCACGAGGTCGCGAGGTTTCGACGTGGCGAGGTATGCGCCGGGGGTTAGGACAACCTCGTGACCCCGTGACCCCGTGACCAGATTCCTGCAACAACGTCACTGTGAGTCGTCGCCGGATCGTATATAGCTTCCACCATGCAACTCCATCCCGTGGAGCTTCGCGCGCGGCGC
>JADGOA010000355.1 GCA_017883215.1 Thermoanaerobaculia bacterium
TTCTCGAGCGTGAGCATGCGGTCGCCGACACGGGCGACGACGTCGGGAGGCGTCGATGGTTTGCGGTGACAGGCGACGACCAGAAAGATGAGGACGAGCGCGGCGACGCGACGCATGGGCGAGTGCGCGGAGTTTAGCATGCGTGTTCGGTCGATCCGCGCTCCTACGCCGCGATGGTCTGCAGCAGACCTTCGATCACGCCGATGACTTCGGCGCCGCGCGCCTGCAGCGGGAACGACAGCGCGCCGCTCGGGGAGAACTTCACCTGCGGGTTCTGCTGAATCAGCTGCAGCAGCTTCTGCGGGTCGACCTTGGCCTGAGGCGTCAGCTTCATCACTGCGCGGGACCCTTCGCGGACGACCGAGATCACCCCCATCTTCTGTGCGAACTGCTTCACTTTGACGAAGTGCAGGAGGCTGTCGACGTTCGGCGGAAGGGCACCGAAACGGTCGCGCATCTCGTTGCGGATGTCTTCGACGCGCATCTCGGTAGTGGCGGAGGCGATCTTCTTGTAGAAGACCATGCGCAGGTTTTCGTCGGTGATGTAGTCCTGGGGGATGTAGATGTCGATGCCGAGGTTCATGGAGGTCTGCACTTCCTCCTCGATCTTCTCGCCCTTCATTTCCCGGATGGTCTCTTCGAGCAGGCGGGTGTACATCTCGAAACCGACGGCGGCGATCTCGCCGGACTGCTCGCCGCCGAGGATGTTGCCGGCGCCGCGGATCTCGAGGTCTTTGGCGGCGATGCGGAATCCGGCGCCGAGGTCGGAGAACTCCTGAATCGCTGCCAGGCGCTTGCGGGCGTCGCCGGCGAGGACGCGCTCGCCGGGGATGAGCAGATAGCAGAAGGCGAGGCGGTCGCTGCGTCCGACCCGGCCGCGGAGCTGGTAGAGCTGCGACAGGCCGAAGCGTTCCGCGTGATTGATCAGGATGGTGTTGCAGGCCGGGATGTCGATGCCGTTCTCGATGATGGTCGTGGCCACCAGGACGTCGAACTCCCGGTTGATGAAGGCGAGCATGGCCCGCTCCAGCTCGCGCTCGTCCATCTGTCCGTGGCCGACGACCACGCGCAGCCCCGGGACGAGTCTCTCGAGGTACTCCTTCATGCCGTAAATCGTGTCCACGCGGTTGTGGACGAAGAACACCTGCCCGCCGCGGTCGACCTCGAAGGTGACGGCGTCGCGGATGAACTCGTCGTTGAATGGAACGACAGCGGTCTGGATGGCCAGCCGGTCCTTGGGAGGGGTCTCGATGACGGAGATGTCGCGGATGCCGACCAGCGACATGTGCAGAGTGCGCGGAATCGGCGTGGCCGACATCGACAGCACGTCGATGGCTTTCTTGACCTGTTTCAACCGCTCTTTCTGAGCGACGCCGAATCGTTGCTCTTCGTCGATGACCATCAGGCCGAGATCTTTGAAGTGGATGTCCTTCGAGAGGACCCGATGCGTGCCGATGACGATGTCGATCTCACCGGACTCGAGCTTGCGCACGATTTCCTTCTGCTCTTTCGCGGAGTAGTACCGCGTGAGCAGCTCGATGGTGACGGGAAACGAGGCGAAGCGGCGGAGGAACGTGCGGTAGTGCTGGTAGGCGAGAATCGTGGTCGGGGTCAGGATGGCCACCTGCTTGCCGTCCATGACCGACTTGAACGCGCCGCGCATGGCCACTTCGGTCTTTCCGTATCCGACGTCGCCGCAGAGGAGGCGGTCCATCGGCTTGCGTGACTCCATGTCGGATTTCATGTCGTCGATGGCGCTTCCCTGATCCTCGGTCTCGTCGAACTCGAACGCCTCCTCGAACTCGAACTGCCAGGGGGAGTCTTTGCTGAAGGCGTGGCCGTAGACCATCTGGCGTGTGGCATAGAGCTTCAGCAGCTCGTCGGCCATGTCGCGCATGGCTTTCTTGACGGAGGCCTTCTTGCGCGCCCACGTCGTCCCGCCGAGCCTGTCCATGGGCGGCTTCGACTCCTCGTCGCCCCCGGACGAGTATTTCTGGATGAGATTCAGGTTCTCCATCGGCATCAGCAGCTTGCCGCCGCCGGAGTACTCGATCTCCATGACCTCGCGTTCTGAGGGGCCGAAGGGGATGCGCTGCAGGCCGAGGAAGCGGCCCACGCCGTGATCGACGTGAACGATGAAGTCGCCCACTTTCAGGTCGCGCAGGTCGGTGATGAACGCGTCGGTGGTCTTGCGTGTGCGCGAGCCGACGCGCGTGGACGTGGGTGGCTCGAAGAGGTCCCATTCCGAGTAGGCGGTGACGCCGAGCTCGTCGAAGGCGAAGCCGCGCCCCAGCTGCCCGGACGTGACCACGAGATCGTCGCCGAGCTCGTTCGCGTCCGCGGCGAAAGGGACATTGAACTCGCGGAGAAGTCGCTCGACCTTTTCGGCGCCGCCCCTGGTCGAGGCGAAGAAGATCTGCCGGCGGCCCTCGTCGCGCGCCTTGAGGACGTCCGCGGTGAACTCCGGGAGGCGGTTGGTGTAGCGGTTGGTCTGAGGAGCATGCACGCGGATCTCGCGGTACTCGCGAGTGTCGCCGTGAGCCGGCGGCATGCGCGTGTCATCCTGAGTCGGCGGAGCCCCGGAGGGGCGGAGCGCGGCGAAGGATCCCCTCCCTGAAACCGACGACCGTGGGGCGGCGGGGGATCCCTCGCCGTCTTCGCGGCTCGGGATGACAGACTCCTTGCGGCTCGGGACGCTGCGCGCCATGTGAATCTCGCTCAATGCCGCACGGGCGGTGCCGATGAAGTGGAGGATCTGGTCGCCGGGCGTGACGAGCTTTTCCGGAGGGTAGACGGCGCGCCCCTTTTCCGCTGCGGCCTCGTACTCGGCGCGCAGGAGCGACTCGTACTTGGCGACGGTCGATACGATCTGGTCGGGCTCGACGAGGACGATGGTCCATCCTTCGAGATAGGTGGAGAAGGCCGCGCTGTCGCTGGCAGCGGGGACGTAATTCGCGATTCCGGGGAAGGTGCCGTTCTCGGACAGTCGCTCGATCTTTTCGGCGACGTCGCGCTTGAAGAGCAGCTCGTTGAAATCGAGCGACAGCCGGCGCGCCAGCGCGCTCCGAAGCTCGCGCGTGATGGCGAACTGCGTCATCGGCAGAACCGTCACCGGACCCGATGGATCCTCCGACCGCTGCGATTCCATGTCGAACCACCGCAGCGTATCGATCGTGTCGCCGAAGAGCTCGATGCGCAGCGGTTTGGCGGTGTTCGGTGGGAAGAGGTCGAGGATGCCGCCGCGAAACGCGAACTCGCCGGCCTCGCCGACGAGATCGGTACGCACGAAACCGTTGTCGACCAGCGTCTGCAGGATCTCGCGGACGTCGATCTCCTCCTGCTCGGCGAAGTGGAGAAGCCGGGCCCGGAACGACTCCGGCAGCGGCAGCCGTGAGAAGAGCGCCCGGACCGGGATGACGAGCAGGTCCGACTGGCTGTCGATCATCATCCCGAGCGCCTGCACCTCTTCGCGGGCCACGCCCAGCGACGGGCCGACATCCTGGTACGGCGAAAGAGAGGGCGAGGGGTAGGTCGAGACACAGCGCGGCTCGGCATGGAAGAGGCGCAGCGCCGATTCGAAATCGGCCAGCGCCGCGTCCCCCGGCACGATGACGGCGAGCCGAGTCCCGGTGGTGGCCTTCAGCGCCGCGAGGATGAGCGCCCGCGCCTCGACACTGGCGCCCGTCAGCTCGATCCGTTCGTCGCCCGCGAAAAGCGCCTGCAGCGCGGGATTGGCCGCGACGTTGTGGCGGAGCTGAGCGATGAGGCGGTCGTTGCGCATGAAGAGCGAGTGGCGAGCAGGGGAACGGATTCTATGATGACACGGTCGCTGCACGTCTGAATGCTCAGCGTCGCTTCACCTGTCGGCGTACCCACCGCCTCCCCTACTCGCCACTCGCTGCGTTCAGGGTGCGAAGTACCCGCCGATGGTCCGCGCCGTCAGCTTGGGCGATTTCAGCAACACGC
>JADGOA010000356.1 GCA_017883215.1 Thermoanaerobaculia bacterium
TGCGCGCCCCTACAGGATGGCAGGCTTGGCTCGTGTCATTAGAAGCGTGAGCGAGGGATGACACCTGCGCGGTCACGGCCAAACTCCAGCCGCCGGACGGGACGTCCGGCGGCGGCGGACGAGGACGTCCGCACTCCACGGCCGGCTTTCGGCACCGACACCATCTGCGTCGCTTCGCTCGGGATAAACTGCGTGGATGCCGAAGACGGCACTCATCACAGGCGGCTCTCGCGGGATCGGACGCGTCACGGCGATGCGCCTGCTGGCGGACGGATGGGCGGTCGCCTTCACGTACAGCCAGTCCCTCGACGCGGCACTCAAATTTCAGGAAGAAGCTTCGGCGGTGCTCGGCAGCGACAGACCGCAGATCGCCGCCTATGAGTGCGATGTCCGCGACCGCGCCTCGAACAGGAAGCTCGTCGACATCGTCCTGAAGCGCTTCGGATCGATCGACGCGCTGGTCAACAACGCCGGCGTGCGGGACGATGCATTGCTCTACAACATGACCGACGAGCAGTGGGACGACGTCCTGGAGACGGATCTCCGCGGCGTCTGGTCGATGAGCAAGGCCGTCCTGCCGGCCATGATGAAGCAGCAGAACGGCGCCATCGTCAACGTGGTCTCGCTCTCGGGACTGCACGGCGTGGTCGGACAGACGAACTACTCCGCAGCCAAGGGGGGCGTCATCGCCATGTCGCGCTCCCTCGCGCGCGAAGTCGCTCGCAGCGGCATCCGCGTGAACTGTGTGGCGCCGGGTCTGGTC
This sequence comes from Thermoanaerobaculia bacterium, assembly GCA_017883215.1. Lineage (GTDB taxonomy): Bacteria > Acidobacteriota > Thermoanaerobaculia > Gp7-AA8 > Gp7-AA8 > JAJXWV01. The sequence continues at coordinate 764 of JADGOA010000356.1, forward strand.
GACACCGACATGACCGCAAACCTCAGCCCGGAGGTGCGCAAGGCCATGATTCGTGAAATCCCCATCCGCCGGATCATCAGGCCCGCCGAGGTTGCAGCAGTCATCGCCTTTCTCGCTTCTGACGATGCGAGCGCGATCACCGGCCAGGTCCTCTGCGTCGACGGCGGGACGAGCGCGTGACCGTTCGGCCTCAGGGCCTCGCGAGGTCACGAGGTCAGATCAAACCGCGGTCGACTGCAATTGGTGCTGCAATCAACACCACGCCGATCGGAATGATGGCCCAGGCGCTATCGAAGAAATAGGTGTAGACGATCAGAAGCAGCCCGGAGACTGCGTAGGTCGCGCTGTGCTGCCGCTTGCCGTACAGCATGTACGCCGTGCCGATCGCACCAAAGAACATTCCGAAGAAGAGCGCCATCGCGTCATCATGCGGCACAGACACTCCTGCCTGGCCGTTTCTTTCCGACCTTCATCGCACAGAGAGGCGGTGGTCGGTGCTCGGTGCTCGGAAGTGTGTGAATCCGAGCACCGAGCACCGAGCACCGAGCACCCGAGTGTCGGTGCCACAGCGGCTGAGCCTCACGGCATCCGGCCGTACTTTTTCAGGAGCCCCCGCAGCTTCTCGATCGGCAGCGCTTCAATCGTCGTGCCGTTGCCGGTGGTCGTCACCGCCTTCGTCAGCGAGTTGTAAATCGCCTCCTCGGTCGCTTCGATCGTGGCCAGGAACAGCGGTGAGACCGCATCGTTCGGCAGCTGCGCCGCCGTGCCGCGGCTGGTCGAAAACGCGATGGCGTAGTCGCCGCTGCCATTCGATCCCGCCGCGCCCGTGCGGGCCATGCCCATGATCGACCGCGCCGCGATCCGCTCGAGGTTCCGCGCGTCGACAGGGGCGTCGGTGGCGACGACGATCATGCAGGAGCCGTTCGGATTCTGCCGCCCGCCGGGTGGCGTGATCGCGCCTCCCTTTGCGAGCTCGCTCTTCAGGTAATACTGCCCGAGCTCCTCCCCGACCGGCACGCCGGCGATCTGCAGCACGCCGCCGAAATTCGTCTGCACCAGAACGCCGACCGTCCAGCCGCCGAGGCTCGGCGGCAGCTTGCGCGAGGAGGTGCCGATCCCGCCTTTGAAGCCGAAGGCGATGGTTCCCGTTCCGGCGCCGACGGCCCCTTCGGCCACCGCGCCGCCCCTCGCACCGCGGATGGCCTCGAACACTTCTTCACGTCCGACAGAGCGGGAGCGGATGTCGTTCAATGTGCCGTCGTTCGTCTCGCCGACGAGCGGGTTGATGGATCGGACGCTCTCGTTTCCGGGAAGGGCGAGCATGAAGTCGATCAGCGCGTCTGCCACACGCGGCACATTGAGCGTCGAGGTGAGCAGAATGGGCGTCTCGATCTCCCCGAGCTCTTTCACCTGCGTCGACCCGGCCAGCTTGCCGAATCCATTGCCGACGAAGATCGCCCCGGCGACTTTTTCGCGAAAGAGATTGCCGCCGTGCGGGAGGATGGCCGTGACTCCGGTGCGGACGTTTTCGCCGCGCGCCAGCGTCACCTGCCCGACGCGGACACCATCGACGTCCGTAATAGCGTTCAGCGCGCCGGTCGGAAGGATGCCGACGCGCACGCCCAGGTCGCGGATGCGGGGGCGTTCCTCAGCGTGAGCCGCGGCCGTCATGATTGCCAGGACCAAGAGTACGTTGCGCATGGGAAAGCAGTCTACAATCCGCGGCCCGATGGCCCCCTATTTCTCGGTCGTCATCCCGACGTACAACCGGCTGGAGATGCTCCTGCGCGTGCTCGATGGTCTGGAGGCGCAGCGCGACGCGCCGGAGTTCGAGGTCATCGTCATCGACGACGGGTCGGGCGACGACACTCACCGCGTCATGGAGCAACGCGTTCGTGAGCGCGGCATCCGGAGCACCGCCGGGTATGGCCTGACGTTCAACAGCCAGGCGAACGCCGGTCCCGGACAGGCGCGTAATCGCGGCGTGTCACTTGCCACCGGCCGGTTCATCGTCTTGATCGGCGACGACACCGTTCCGGAGCCGCAGTTCCTGGCGGAGCACGCGCGTGTACACGCCGGCTCCGGCGACGACCCGCTCGTAGCCTGTCTCGGGTACACCGGCTGGCCGCGCGGCGAGCGCGTCACTGCCTTCATGGACTACATCAACGACTACGGCCTGCAGTTCGGCTACAAGCTCATCAAGGACGGCGACATCGTCCCGTTCAACTTCTTCTACACCTCGAACATCTCCATCGATCGCCACCTCCTGGCCGAGCATCCCTTCGACACGACCTTTCCCGCAGCGGCATGGGAGGACATCGAGCTCGCCTACCGGCTGGACCGGCTGGGGCTGAAGATCCGCTACAACGCCCGGGCGGTCACGCGGCACTACCATCCGATGACAGTGGACTCGTTCGCGAAACGGCAGTACACCGTCGGCAGGTCGGGCGCAATCTTCTTCAGCAAGCACCCCGACCTCGGCCACTTTCTCGGCGTCTACGAGCTCGACACGCGCAAGCTCGCCGAGGAGGCGGGCATGGCCCGGCTGCGCCGCCGCGCGATTCTCGGCGAGCGCTTTCGACTCCTGGCGAAGGCGCAGGTATTCGAGACCCTGATGCGGGAGCACTACCTTCGCGGACTTCGTGATGGCCTTCGAGAGACGGGGGGTCGGGGGTCGGGAGTCGGGGGTCGGAGGTGAGTTCGCAGTGGGCAGTGCAAGGGCGACAGGCTGAGATCCTGTGCGACGTGGGGGGAGGCGGCCCCCCGACATCCGACCCCCGAGCCCGACCCCCAAATCATTCGCGATAAACTCACCCCCAATGTTCATCACCTTCGAAGGCATCGAGGGCTCCGGCAAGACGACGCAGCTGAAGAAGCTCGCCGAGAGGCTGGAAAACGTAGTCGTGACGAAGGAGCCGGGGGGAACGCCGAGCGCCGATCGGATCCGCGCAATCCTGCTCGACACGAGCTCGAACCTCGACCCCGTGGCGGAAATGTTTCTCTTCGCGGCCTCGCGCCGGCAGCATGTCGTGGAAGTCATCCGCCCTGCGCTGCAGCGCGGAGCGGTCGTTCTCTGCGACCGCTTCACCGACGCCACGCTGGCCTATCAGGGATTCGGGCGCCTGTTGAATCTCGATCAGCTCCGGATGCTCAACGACTGGGCGACGGACATGCTGCACCCTCAC
>JADGOA010000357.1 GCA_017883215.1 Thermoanaerobaculia bacterium
GTTGGGCGGCACGAATGGTGGAGATCGCCGGGTCGGAGTTCGTCGACGAAGATGACGGTAGTGAACGGATCGAGACCTTCGTGTCACCGCTGCCTGGAGAGATGCATGGACCCACGATCCCCGGCGTCATTGGCGCATCCACGGCGCGAAACCAGCGGTGACTCTTCGGGATGACGCGCCGACGTCCGTCACTGCTTCGCCCCCGCCTTCTTCAGCAGAGCCTCGTTCTCCTCGCAGTGCATCATCCTGGCGCTCCCGAGCGGTGTGAGGCCCCCCTTCGCTTTCGCGTTCAGGTCGGCGCCGGCTTTCACTAACGCCACGACGCGCTCGCTCGACTGGCAACGCTCGGCTGCCCACATGAGCGGTGTGGAATTGTTCTCGTCCTTCACGTTCGGATTGGCCCCCTTTCGCAGCAGCAGGAGGGCGGAGCCATCATTTCCGGTGGAGCTGGCGCGGTGCAGCGGCGTGACGTGATCGCGGCTGTCCTCCGAATTGACGGCCAGGCCGGCGATGAGGAACAGATTCACTGTCGCCGCCTGGTCTTTGCCGGCAGACATGACGAAGGCATCGGCCGTGACATCGGGATAATGGCGCTTCTTCAGCCGGCGTATTGCTTCCTCTTTTGTCAACCGAGTCTTTGCACCCGCGGGCGCCGCGCTCTCTGCTGCTTCCACCGGGGCGGCGGCGGGCGGAGGAAGTGCTGTTAAGACACGGATGTCCACCTTGCCGCCGGGCGTGTCGGCGATCGTTGATGGTGTCTCTGGCTCGTTTCCGCTCGCCGATGCAGGGAGCTTCGCCACGGACGGCAGATCGTATTGGACTTCGACGTTCTTCCACTCCGTAACTGTGTCGACTTCCGAGCGGCTCACAGTCCCCCAGAACCTGAACTTGCGCCAGTCGGAGCTGCTCGAGTTCCCAGCGGGCTCGAGCTGCCGTCCTTTCGCGTCGAAGCCGCGCACCGCGCTCAGATGCGACAGCGGCGAAGCGCTGGCGATATCGCGGCCGGTCATGGTGACGGTGACGTACGGCCCGTCGATCGTGACGCCATCAGACGCTTTCGCCGCCGTAACCACGAGCGTGCGGATCTGCGTGGGGTAGTGGATCCTGATCGTGCCGCCGGCGCGGGCGAAGTCGATCACACCGCTGCCGGACTTCGGGCCGAAGCGAACCTCGGTTTTGCTCTTGTCGGAGTCGAAGATCCCCTGCTCGATCTCGTAGGCCACCTCTCCGCCCTTCTTGCCGACCAGCCGCGGCTCGCCGAAGTCGACCGCGGCGTACTCGCTGTTCGGCGCGCGGGGCAGCCACACCTGGACCTTCGGCATGTTGAACTGCAGCATCGAGTAACTGCGTCCCGCGGTGACCTTGATCGCGCGCAGCGACGCGTCGTCGATCGATGTGAAGGCCGCCTTGACCGGCGAGTCGGCGGGCTTCGATGTTTTCGTCAGCTCCTCGCGCGTCTGCGCCTGAGCGAGGAATGGAAGAACGAACACGAGGACCATTGCAATGGTTCGCATGCGGCACCGCCTTATTGTTGTGTGCCGGGAGTCTACTCGCATTCAACGGGCCGGTGCTCAGCGTGACCGCCTCGTCACGCTTGCCGGCGTTCGCGCGCGACTCCACCGCGGGGGCGCCGGGGAGAGGGTAGTGAAGAACACCGCCAGTGCGGCGAGCGCCGCGACCACACCAGGGATGCCCGGCTGCCTCATGCCGTGTGTACTCCGGGGATGGCGCCGGTGTTGGACCCCTCGCCGGCAGCTGGTTCAACCCGGCCGTCGTTCACGAGAACGTTGCACGAGCCCGGTTTCTTCGCGAAAACGCAGGCGCTCCAACTCTGCACGAGGAGGAGATATGTTCGAGACTTCGGTGTTCACAGCTCGTGCCGTGGCGCGGCGTCGCTATCCACTGCTGAGTGCATCGATCGGCATTCACACACTGGCCGTGACGGCGATCCTCGCCGCCAGCATCCGGTCCGTCTCGTTTCCGAGGCAGGCGCCGAATGAATTCAGGGCGGTGTTTCTCCGCCACGTCGGTCATCCCGCCGGCCCTCGGCAACCGTCAGCCGCCGGCGAAGGCCGCGGAACCGCAGCACCAGCAGAGCGCACCTGCGCGCACAGCTCCGTCCGTGGTCACCGCGCCATCGGTCAACAGCGCGCAGGCGACCTGACCCCGAATCCGTCTTGTTGGCGTAGCGATCAGCATCGTGGCCTAACTAGTTCCTGTCCTGAAATGGGGGAAATCCTGGGGAACTCCGAGGAAATTGGCGGAAAAGAGAGCGTCATGGCCTGTGAATCGCAGAAGGATGTCGCCGCCGAGAACGAAATGAACGCCAGCAGGTAGGGCGGTCAGAAAACGGAGACGGCGAGGCCGGCCGTGCTCATAGTTGGCGTTGATTCGCGAAGGAAACGCGGGAAGGTCAGGACAGTTCGTGCCGGGCAATCACGAGCAGATTGAACGTCACGATTGAACTCCAGACATAGCTGTTGAACGATGGCAAGGAGCGCCAGGTACAGCGGTCGAGACCAAAGACTCGTTTGAGGAATGAGATCGTCCCTTCGATGCCGGCGCGGAAGTTTCTGAGCTTCTTATAGACCCAGCTGCTTCGGACCATGTCGGTGATCTGAAGCGTTCGAGCTTTGGAGAACGCGACGTCTTCGACACCCTTCGCTTTGATGGCGTCGAGGTTTGCTTTCGAGGTGAATCCGCCGTCGTATGCGGCTTGCTTCGGCGCTTTTCCAGTGATCTCGATGTGTCTGTCGATCATCTGTTCTGCGAGCGTGGAGTCGGCAGGATTTCCTTCGAGGATGGTGCAGTCGGTCACGAGCGACGAACGCCCGCTGGTCAAACAGATCTTGTGACCATAGAACGTGTCACGCCGATCCTTGACAATGATGTCGGTGTGCTCTTCGAAGATCGAAACCAACTTCTCTTTCGCCGGGACGCTTTCTTCTTTGAACACGCGGCGCTCGGTTTGATTCATCACTCGCAGCGCGAGTGCCGCGTAATGCGTGAGCTCCTTGCGAACGCCCATGGCATTCACTCGGACCAACAGGTCCATTGAGTCATTGGCGAGGGCTCGATCGATGACCTCGATAACGCGCTCGGAGGATTGAAGTGTCTCTTTCGCAACTGTCAGCAGATCTCGGTACAGAGGCTTTCGCTTTTCTTTGGATCCAGCGTTGAGCACTCCGAGGGCACGCCGTTTGGCACGTCGCGTTCGATTAGGAAACGTCACCTCCGCTCCAATGATCGTTCGAGCGCGGTCCATCAGCCGCGTCACCACGCGCACGCAGTCCCACAACAGGTTCGAGTCGAGTGGCGCGTGGACGTTCGACTCCACTACCGTGGTGTCCACGCGGACTCTCTTGCCGTCTTCGATCTTCTTATCTGCGGCGATCCCGACCAGAAGCCGGTTGATCTGCTCGAGCGTGTCGGACCGAATCGCCTTGATGCATCCAGCCAACACGGATTTCGACGGTGTCTGCGCCCAGCCGAGCTGACAGAATCGGCGGTAGGTGACTGAGTCGACCAAGTGAAACTCGAGCGCGCGATAGCTGAAGCCGTTGAGCTGTTTGATGAGCAGCGCCCGCAGGACTTGTTCCGCGCTCAGCCCCTGGGCTCCCGTGTCCTTCAGTAGCCCCTTGGGCGCGAGATCTTGCCAGACCAGCTCCGCGACCGTAGGATGCTCATCGAGGAGGCCAGCAATGGCCTGCAGTTCCTTGGCATGATCAAGAACCAGCCAGTTTGAATCAAGATTGGCCTGTTTTTGGCGTGTCTGGCGCATTCGGGCCCTCTTTCTGAGGCGTATCTCTTTTAGAATCAATTGTTTGGTCACAATCATTCTAACGGATCGACTCAGAAACAGCAAGCCCGAATGCGCATTATCTACCTTTCTTTTCTTCTATTTAGCCGCGCCAGGACAAGAACTA
>JADGOA010000358.1 GCA_017883215.1 Thermoanaerobaculia bacterium
AAGCGCCAGATGGGCATGTTCGCTCCCATGTACGAGAAGACGAACAAGAACAACATCCACAGGAGGTAGTTCGGGAGCGTCTTGACGAGTCCCGTGGCGGCGTCGTAGGCGGACGTCGTCGGGCGCTTCCCGTCCTTCCCCGGGACCGGGACGCGTGGGTCGGAGTTCGTGGGATCCACGATGCTGATGAGAGGTTGTTTGCCCGAGAGTTTGTCCAGCGAGGCGTTCATCCCGGCGACGGCACGTCCGACGGGGCCCTGGACCAGCGCGCCCTTTTCGTCCTTGTGCTGTCCCATCGGGCCGAGCGCCATGGCCCCGAGCGTCACGGCTACGACGATCACGGTGACGACGATCAGGTCCATCTTCCACTTGTACATCATCTGTCCGGCCAGCAGGCCCATGAGGGCCAGCATGATGATCCCGACGGGGACGTCGGGGCGGGCCGAAAGGATGGCGGCCAGGATTCCGACGAAGGCTCCGGCCAGCAGCATCAGGTAGAAGAAGATGAAGACGAAGAGGATCGTTCGCGTACGAGGGGCGATGAGCTTGTGCGAGATGGCGCTCAGGCTGTTTCCGTCGTTCCGGACCGCAACCATGATGGCCGAGTAATCGCTCGCCCAGCCGATGAAGCTGACGCCGATGACGAGCCACAGCAGCGAGGGGAACCACCCCCAGATGTTCGCAGCGGTGATGACGCCGACGATCGGTCCAGCCGCGGCGATCGACTTGAAGTGATAGCCGTAGAGGACGTTCTTGCTCGTCGGCATGAAGTCCACGCCGTCCATGTACATCGTGGCCGGCGTCGCCCGTTTTGCATCGGATTTGATGACGTGCCGGTCGATCCAACGCGCGTAGAAGTTGTAGGCCAGGTAGATGACGATCACCGCGATGATGACGATCCACAACGTATTCATAGGAACGCTCCTCCTATCGCCGGGTGAGATTCAGAGCAGACGATTGCATCTTCAGAGCAGAGAGGGGACCGGACGAGGGCCTTCGCGCGAGACCCGATGGCGAGCCAACAAGGCGACCGCATACTGGCTTCTCAACTACCACGTTCCGGAGTGAGCGACTGGTTCCGATGTCACGTCGTATCGGGTGTCACGCGGCCTCCCACCATCCCGAACGGCAGCAAGACGGTGAGAGAAGATCCGCCTGCCTCGAGATGACCGTCACGGCGCTCACTCCGAATAAGTCACGGCGTTGGTGACGGGGCTGGAAACTTCCGTTTACGGAACCTATTGGAGATTCTGTTCCTTGAAACTTGCCGCCAAACCTATATTGCGTGAGATACCGATGCGACTGCTCCTCATCAATCCTCGTGCGCCGGAGAGCTTCTGGAGTTTCCGCTGGGCGGTCGATCGGGTCCTGCCCGATAAACGCGCGGTGAATCCGCCTCTCGGTCTGGCGACGCTGGCGGCGCTCACTCCCGCGTCGTGGGAGGTCCGGATCGTCGACGAGAACGTCGAGGCGATTCCCGCCGTCCCCGACGCCGACATCATCGGCATCTGCGGAATGGGCGTGCAGTTTCCGAGGCAACGAGAGCTGCTGAATCATTTCCAGGCCCGCGGCTACTTCGTGGTGGCGGGAGGCAGCTATGCCTCGCTCTGTCCCGAGGTGTATGCCGATCTCGCCGATGCCGTGGTCGCCGGCGAAGCGGAATACATCTGGCCGCAGTTCTGCGCCGACTTCGAGGCGGGAAAGCCGAAGCGGCTCTATCAGGAGAGCGGCGAGGTGGCGCTGGAGGATTCCCCCGCGCCCCGTTTCGACCTTCTCAAACTCGACCGTTACACGATGGCCAGCATGCAGTTCTCGCGCGGATGTCCGTTCCGCTGTGAGTTCTGCGACATCATCGTGATGTTCGGCCGCAAGCCTCGCACGAAGACGCCCCGGCAGGTCTGCCGCGAGCTCGATCTTCTCCGCGAGCGCGGCGTCCGCAACGTCTTCTTCGTCGACGACAACTTCATCGGGAACAAGCCTCAGGCGCGAGAGCTTCTCCGCGCCCTGGCCGATTATCAGCGCGAGCACCGCTACGAGTTCCGCTTCGGGACCGAAGCGTCTCTGAATCTCGCACAGGACGAGGAGCTGATGCACCTGCTCCGTGGAGCGAACTTCCACTGGCTGTTCATCGGCATCGAATCCCCCGACGAGGAGAGCCTGCGCGAGACGGGGAAGCTGCAGAACACGCGCGAGGACATGCACGCCTCGCTGCGCCGCATCTACGCCTCCGGAATCGACATCTTCGCCGGGTTCATCATCGGTTTCGATCACGACGCCCTGGACACGTTCGACAGGCAGCATGAATTCATCACCCGCTCCGGCATTCAGGTGGCCATGATCGGCCTTCTGACGGCGCTGCCGCGGACCCCGCTCTACCGGCGGCTCGAGGCGGAAGGGCGTCTCCTCGGCGGAGACGCAGTCGACAACACCGGTCTCTGGACGAACATCGTTCCCAAACGAATGTCAGTGGAGGCGATGCGCGCGGGATATCAGCGGCTCTACGCACGACTGCTCAGCGACCGCGGTGTCGCCGATCGGATCCGCGCCAAACTGCGGCATCTCGTGCCGCCCCGTATCGGCGCCGGCTACAGCGTCTTCGAACAGATGAGGATCGCCACGCGTCTCTTCCTGCGCGGGATCGTTCCCGGCGGGTGGCAGCGGTGGTGGCACTTCTCCCGCTCGGTATTACAGGCCACGCCACGGCAGATCCCGCTCGTTCTGAGCGACTGGATCACCGGGCTTTCCATGAAGCAGTACGCCAAGCGACACCTCCTCACCGTGCCGGCGAATGAGATCGGCGCGTTCGAGCGGTCCATCGCCCGTCTCCGCAGCCGGCTGGCGCGCCTGATCGACGAAGGGGCGCTCGAGCTCACTTTCGACACTGCCCGGCAGACGCTGCCGAACTTGTGCCTCACCCTGCGCCGCCAGATCGATTCTCCGCGGCTGTCCCGAGCGGCACGCCATCTGGCATCGGTTCTTCGCCGGACGCGAACGACGCTCACTCTGCGCATCGAGTGCGACATCGCCGCGCTCGAGAAACTCCTGGCTCGACTGGAACCCTACGGCGACCGGGTGTCAGTTGCCATCGAGGAGGCGGTCCCGGCCCTCGTCGACGTCGACTGGTCGCGGTTCAACCTCGTCGTAGAGAGACGCCGATGACGAGAGCGAGCGAGAGACAGAAGAAGCTCTGACCCGATTCATCCGGGCAATTACGAACTGTTCGCCGTTCTTCTCGATGGAGATCCGGTCCGGTTTCGGCGGCGGACCGTGACGGTCGTTTGGGAGAAAGAACGCGAAGAACAGCGCGATCGCCGCCAGAGCACAGCTCGTCGCGAAAATGCTGCGCATGGCACGATCCATCGACTGCTGAAGGACGCCGACGGTCTCCGCGGTCATCCCCTGCCGAGCCGCCGGGCTCACGAGGGCACTCGGGTTCTGCGCCAGCGACGCTGCCTGCGCCGCCGTGAGCGGCGCGCCAGGCGCTGCCGCCGCACGGCGAAGGTTCGCGGCCAGGCCGGTGGCGAGCAGGGCGCCGAGGATCGCCACGCCCATGGCGCCGCCGATCGAACGGAAGAACAGATTGAGCGAAGTGGCGATGCCGAGCTGGTCGCGCGGCACGGCATGCTGCACGGCGAGGAGCAGCGTCAGCGTGATCAGTCCAAGAGCGATCCCGATCACCGCCAGCTCCGCGACCAGGAGCCACATCGGTGCGAGTCGCGAGGTGACGGTCAGCCCGGCAAACCCGAGGATCAGGAGTACGGCACCAGCAAGCAGCACCGGCCGCGTACCGATCTTCAGCAGCACGCGGCCGCCGATCACCGAAGCGGATACCCAGCCCAGCATCAGAGGCGTGAGCATCGACCCTGCTTGCGTCGCGGAGACGCCGCGCGCCGCCTGCGCGTAGAACGGCAGGAACGAGATCACC
>JADGOA010000051.1 GCA_017883215.1 Thermoanaerobaculia bacterium
GCCGTGCCCTACGGAGCCTGGGGGAAGACCACTCTCTCCCCCTTCGGAATCCGCCTCGCGTCGAACTGTCGTAACGCCTCCTCCAGCATCGCGGCGGCGCTCGAGGGTGCGACATCGATGCCGAGGAGTCGTAACGCGCTGGCCAGCGTCTCTGCGACGCGAACGTCGTCGAGCGCGGGCAACGGCAGCGCGCCATCACGTTTGCCGAGCTTCGAGCCATCCGGAGCGACGATCAACGGAAGATGCCCGTAACGCGGCGTCGGCTTTCCGAGAGCGCGCTGCAGCGCGATCTGCCGCGCCGTCGACAACAGCAGGTCGCCTCCGCGAACCACTTCGGTCACTCCTTGTTCCGCGTCATCGACCACCACTGCGAGCTGATACGCGAACACGCCGTCGGCGCGCTTCACCACGAAATCTCCCGTGCGCTGCGCCACGTCTTCTTCGATCCGGCCGACCACCATGTCGTCGAATGTGATGACGCCTGCCGGCGCGCGAAAACGGACCGCGCGCGCCGCTCGCCCGCTTGGTAGACCGTTGCGACACCTCCCCGGATAGACGCGTTCCGCGTCGACCGGATCGCCGGCCGCCGGTGCTGACGCGGCACGCGCGAGCTCGGCGCGCGAGCAGGCGCAATCGAAGACCGCCCCCTTTTGCCGCAGCTCATCGAGTGCAGCTTCATACAGGGGGATGCGCCGTGACTGGAAGGCGACCTCGCCGTCCCATTCGAGGCCGTAGCGCCGAAGCGCCGCGAGGATCTCATCGGCAGACCCGGGGACGATGCGCGGCGTGTCGAGGTCCTCCATCCGCACCAGCCATCGCCCGCCGGCGTGGCGTGCGAAGAGCCAAGATCCGACGGCCGCAACGAGGCTGCCGAAGTGCAGCGGCCCGGTCGGCGAGGGTGCGAATCGGCCGGTGGGGATCATGGCGGGATCATGCGTTGCGAAGCGGGAAGAGAGGGCGGCAGACGAGCCGATTGCCACAGCCTGACCGATGAGCGTAGGGCACGACTGCACCGTGCCGAACCTTCGTGAGCGGGGGACCGGCGGCCGCCCACCCGCGGGAGTTCGGCACGGCGCAGCCGTGCCCTACCTAAGCTTCAAAATCAGCTTCGTCATGTCGTGCTGATTGCCGTCCGGGTCGGTGCCGTAGCCCGGCTGCACGATCGAGCTGAAGCCGAGCGTGGTGAGTGTCTGCACGGCGTCCGCCTCGAGATCGGAGATCAGCATGCAGCTGAGGTGGCGCAGGCCGCCGTTGCGGGCGATGCCGATGAACTGATTGACGAGCAGCGTGCCGAGGCCGGCGCCGCGCCATTCCGGATCGATCATCCACTTGATGCGGCCCACCAGGCGCAGCGGCCCACCCTCGCGGCGATGCAGAGTGGCGTCGGCAACGATCCGTTTGCCGGCCAGCGCCAGCAGCGGGAAGGTCTTCGAGTAGTCGATGTTCTGACCCCAGCTCTCGATCAGCAACCTGTTCTCGATGGGATCCCAGGCGAAGCGGCGGTACGCCTCAGGCAGCCTCTGAAAGAATTCGAAGAGCGCCTGGGCATCGCCGGATGCAAAGGGGCGGATCAGAACTCGGCGGCCGTCTCTGAGCGCGGCCTCCTGCGGATACCTGTTTGGCACGTACGAATCCTCCCGGCTGAAGGTGGCCGGGGAACTATACCAAGTGCTGAGTCCTGAGTCCTGAGCCCTGAGTGGCGTTCAGGAGATTGGAATCGTTCTCCATCTCTGTCTACCCGAAGACTGGCGACAGCCGGTCGCGCCGGCGTGGGTTGGCTGACATTCCCCCGCCCATACCCTTCTGTGAGTCTGGTCATAGACTCCGGATCGGAAGTCCCCCCACATGTAGCCAGCGGTGCGGAGACCCGCCGAAGGAGACTCCATGGAAGACGAAGCTGTCGTCCGGCTCAACAGCGTCACGAAATCGTACCGGCTCGGCAGCGTGTCGGTGCGTGCGCTGACGGACGTGTCGGTGGAGGTCAGGCGCGGCGACTTCGTTGCACTGGCAGGTCCTTCCGGCAGCGGGAAGACGACGCTGCTGAACCTCATCGGCTGCATCGACAAGCCCGACTCCGGCCGCGTCGCCATCGGCGGCGTCGACGTGACGGACTCCCCGCTCCACCGGCTCGCCGGACTGCGCCTCAACACGCTCGGATTCATTTTTCAGACCTTCAATCTGGTGCCGGTCCTCACCGCATACGAGAACGTCGAGTACCCGCTGCTCATGAAGAACGTGCCGCGGCGCGAGCGCGACGAGCGCGTCCGGCGCTGGCTGGCGAAGGTCGACATCGAGGCGCAGGCGAAGCAGCGGCCCGATCAGCTCTCCGGCGGACAACGGCAGCGCGTGGCCATCGCCCGCGCCATGGCCGGCGATCCGAAGCTGGTGCTGGCCGACGAACCGACGGCCAATCTCGATTCGGAGACCGCGGCTCGCATTCTCGATCTCCTGGTGGAGATCAACCGCGCCACCGGATGCACGTTCGTCTTCTCCACGCACGACACGTCGCTGATCGCGCGCGCCCGGCGACTCCTGCGCATCCGCGACGGGCGGATCGTGCAGCATGCGCCGGCCGGCGAAGTCCGCCAAGAGGAGGCATTCGTGTGAACCGGGGGTCGGGGGTCGGGGGCGAGATCGTTCCCCCTCCGACCCCCGACCTCCGACCCCCGAGCACCGAGCACCAGCACGACCGAGGCCCCACACATGCTGACCCGCATCGCCTTCCGCAACATTTTCCGCAATCGGCGCCGCTCGGCCATCACGCTGCTCGTCATCGTTGCCGGCGCGATCGGGCTGATCCTCTTCGGCGGCTACAAGGCTCACACCATCCGCGCGCTCCGCGAGAGCACGATCCGCAACCGCCTCGGCCACATTCAGATCTACAAGCTCGGCTATTCGAAATCCGAATCGCAGAAGCCGCTCGAATACGCAATCGACAACATCGCCGAGATCCGCCGCGCCGTCGAGCAGGACAAACGGGTCACGATGACGGCAGCGCAGATCACCCTCATGGGCCTGCTGAGCAACGGCGAGAAATCGGAGACCTTCATCGCCACAGCCGTCGAGCCCGAAAAGGATCGCCTGATGGGTTCGCAGCGCCTCCTCTCGGGTACCAATCTCCCGCTCGACGAGCCTGACGCGGTCCTGCTCGGCCGCGGCCTTGCCGCATCGATGCATGCGAAACCGGGCGATTACCTGACCATCATGACCACCACGGTAGGCGGGTCGCTGAACGCCGTAGACGTGCGCGTGGCCGGAACCTTCACCATAGGCGTCAAGGAATTCGACGACCGCGCCCTCAAGATTCCGATCAAGGGTGCCCAGCAACTGCTGCAGACGAGCAAAGTCGAGAAGCTGCTCGTTTTTCTGAAGGAGACGGACGACACCGCCGCGGTTCACGGCGATCTGCAGAAGCTCTTCGCGGAGAAATCGTGGGCGCTGGAGATGAAGGAGTGGTCCGAGCTGGCGGGCTTCTACCACCAGGTGGTGGCGTTCTACAACGGCATCTTCGGATTCCTCGGCGTCATCGTCTTCGCCATCGTCGTCTTCAGCGTCGCCAACACGATCATGATGTCGATCTTCGAGCGCACGCGTGAGATCGGCACGCTGATGGCCATCGGCACCACGCGCGAGCGCGTCTGGCGGATGTTCCTCCTCGAGGGTTTCGTCATCGGCATGCTCGGAGGGATTCTCGGTGTCGTCGCGGGAGCGGCGGTGGCGACGATCATCAACCACTCGAACATGATGCTCCCGCCTCCTCCCGGCTATACCGTCGGGTATCCGCTCAAAATCCTCATGCAGCGCAACGTGTTCGTGACGGCCGCGCTGATCTCGATCGTCACGTCGACGGTGTCGGCGATCCTTCCGGCACTGAAGGCGTCGCGCATGAAGATCGTCGACGCGCTGGGACACATCTGAGGTGAGGTCATGAAGAGATTGCTCGCAGCCGCCGTGCTCGCCGCCGCGCTTCCGCTGCACGGGGAGGACGGCGCGGCCATCCTCGCCCGCGTCGATCAGTACCGCAGTCCGCTGGAGAGCTTCTCCGTCGATGTCGATCTCACCGCGTACGCGCCCGACAACCGGAGCGAATCGTCGAAGTACCGCGTCTACGGAAAGGGAACCGACAGGAGCATCGTCGAGTTCGTCGCCCCGGCGACGGAGAAAGGGAAGTTCCTGCTGATGCTGCGCGACGCGATGTGGATCTACATCCCGTCGGCCAGCAAGCCGATCCGGATCTCTCCGCTGCAACGGCTCATGGGGCAGGCTTCCAACGGCGACGTGGCCAGGACCAGCTTCAGCGTCGACTACAACGCCACCGGAGCGACCGAAGAGGAGTGGGAAGGAAAGCACGCCTGGGTGCTCGAGCTCGCGGCCAAAGACCCGGCGGTCGCGTACGCTCGCGTGAAGCTGTGGGTCGACAGGAAAAATCACGAGCCGCTGCGCGCCGATTTCTACGTCGTCTCCGGCAAGCTGGTGAAACGCGCCTTCTATCGCGACTTCTCCGTCATGTCCGGACGGCGCGTGGTGAGCGGGATCGAGATCGACGATCTCCTGCGTCCCGGAAACCGCACGATCATGCACTACGCGAATCTCGTCGCCCGCGACAACCCCGACAAGATGTTCACGAAGGACTCGCTGGGAAAGTGGTGAGGCAGAGGACAGTGCGCAGCGGGCAGTGCGCTGTGGGCAGAGGAACGGCGGCAACGGCTCCGCATCGCTCTCCTGCGCACAGCCCGTTGCGCGCTGCGCACTGTCTCGCCATCGCTCTCCTCTTCGCCACAGCCGCGCCAGCGGCGACGTTCCGCGTCTTCGGATCGGCTGGAGCGGAGGCGCAGCTGACGCCGGCGAACGAGTCGTCGCCCATCAATCCCGGCAATCTCGCCGGAGTGCCGCGGACGACGAACGTCGGCGACATCACCACGTTCTTCGAAGCGCTGCCAGAGAGCCGCGCCTGGAAGATTCGAGTGAAAGCGCGCGCGGATGCGTCGGATCGCGCCAGCGACACGCTGAGGATCGATGAGGGCTTGCTCCAGCTCGACCTCCGGACGTGGTTGGACCTGACGGCGGGGCGCGTCATCGAGAAGTGGGGCGCCGGATACGCCTGGAATCCGGTCGGATTCATCAGTCCGCAAAAGAGCCCGACCGACCCGAACGACCGCCGCTCCGCCTATCGCGGTCTCGACATGCTGAAGGCGGACGTCTTCATCCGCGGCACGAACGTGTCGCTGTACGCCATGGAGCGCGGAGTGTTCGCCGCTCGCGTGTACCGCCTGATTGCCGACACCGACGTGTCGCTGCACTTCCGCCACGATCGCGGAGAGAACCGGGAGGGCCTCAGCGTGGCGCGCGTGTTTGGAAATGCGCTCGAGCTCCACGGGGAATTTGCACGGACCGAAGCGCAGCAGACGTACGCGCGAGCGCTGGCGGGCGGCCAGTACACCTTCCTGAACAGTGTCAACGTCGTCATCGAGCTGTATCGCGCCGGCGATGGCTTCTCGCAGGCGGAGTGGGACTCGTTTCGCAACTCCGTCGCCGCCGCACGGACACCCTACGAGCTTCTGACAGCGAACGCCGTCTACGCGCCGCTGCGGATGGCCCGCAACTACGGATTCGTCCGTGTCGACATCCCGTGGAGCTCGCAGAAAAACGATCTCGAGCTGATCGCCATCGCGAGCTTCCGCGACGGCTCCTCGATCTTCCGGCTCGCCTATACCCGAAAGCTCCGGCCGAACCTCACCGTGTACGCCATCGAGACTGAATTCGCCGCCCGGCCGGGATCGGAGCTCTCGTTCGTACAGATCGAGCGCGCAACGGTGGTCGGAATGCGGCTGTACTTCTGAGCGCGCTCCGGGAGTGCGGACGTCCTCGTCCGCAGCCGCCAGGCGTCTATGTCCGGCGCTGACTGTGCCCGGTCACCGCGATTGCATCGGTTCACCGCGCCACGAGGACGTGGCGCGGATGCGGACGAGGACGTCCGCACTCCGCTATCCTCGCGCGCATGAAGGTACGCATCATTCTGGTGGAGCCGCACGAGGCAGGAAACGTCGGCGCAGCGGCGCGGGCGATGAAGAACTTCGCATTCCGCGATCTCGTGATCGTGGGCTCGCGCCCGCAGAGAGTCGACAATGTCTCGGAGTGGTGGGCCAAAGGAGCGGTCGACGTCGTCCAGGGATCGCGTCACGTCGAAACGCTCGCGGAAGCGCTCGCTGATGTTCACCTCTCCGTCGCCACCACCGCCGTGCGCGGCCGCCAGGTATCCGAGCAGCTCACACCGTTCGAAGTGGCCCGGCTGGCCGAGGAAAGTCTGGGCGACGAGCACACTCTCGGAATCGTCTTCGGCCGCGAGGAATGGGGTCTGCGCGGCCCCGAGGTGGCAATGTGCCAGCGGACGGCGTCGATTCAGACTTCGCAGGAATACGCGACGATGAACCTCGCGCAGTCGGTGGCAATCTTCTGTTACGAGCTCGCCAAAGGCCTCCGGCCGAAAACGAAATCTCCCGATCCTCCGCGTGGTGAGCTCATCAACGCTCTCCACTCGCGAACCCGACAGCTGCTCGCCGACATTCATTTCTTCGGTCAGAAGGATCCCGACCGGATCTGCGCCGAGCTGCAGGCCCTCGCAGGCAGGGCGCGCCTTACAACCCGCGAAGCATCGATCCTGTTGTCCATGGTCGCTCAGGTCGAGACGGCAATTCGTCGCGAATGATGTGGCACAGCCACTCTTGTCCGTGTGCGGTACACCGGCGCGGACAAGAGCGTCTGTGCCACATTTCGCGCTTTTCTTCACGTTTACACTGGAAAGTGATGAAAACCGCTTGCATCCGAAGCGCGACGTGCGTACATTGCCTCGACTTCGTCCACAACGGACCACAATAAAAAACGCACGAAGGGGAGAAGACATGGCAGCAGGTCCCATGACCAAATCGAAGATCATCACTCACCTCGCCGAAGCCGCAGAGGTCTCGAAGAAGACCGCGGCGAAATTACTCGAGGAGCTCAGCGCCCTCGCCTACAAGGAAGCCAGGAAGGGCTTCACGCTTCCCGGCCTCGGCAAGCTCGTACTGGTGAACCGCAAGGCACGCCTCGGCCGCAACCCGATGACCGGCGCAACGATCAAGATCCCGGCCAAGAAGGTCGTCAAGTTCCGCGTCGCCAAAGCGGCCAAGGACTCGATCCTCGGCGGGAAGTAGCTTCGGACTGCCGGCAAGCACGCCGGTGTCGAATCAGCGGGCGGCCGATGGCCGCCCGTTTTGCGCTTTCAGGCACGACCCCTCACCCCCATACGCGCTGACTTAGGACCTGTATGGACGCGCAGCAGCGCGTCCGCACCTTTGTGCCTCGAGAGCGGACGCGCTGCTGCGCGTCCCCACAAGCAATTCTCGCGAGAAACCTTGAATCGAGACCCTTCTCCCCGCGCCAGCGGGGAGAAGGTGGCCGAAGGCCGGATGAGGGGCACCGGCCTCACGTCGCCGGCAGCACAACCCCGCGGCACTCCCCGAATCCGATGCGCGCGTATCCCTCGCGCTCGCAGTACGCGCGAAAAATCACCTCGTCGCCATCTTCGAGAAACGTCCGCTGCTCGCCGTTCGGGAGCGTCAGCGGCTCTTTCCCTCCCCAGGTCAGCTCCAGCAGCGATCCGCGCGATTCCTTCGTCTCGCCTGACACCGTTCCGCTGGCCAGCAGATCGCCGGGCTCCAGATTGCAGCCGTTGGACGCGTGATGCGCCACGAGCTGCGCCATGGTCCAGTACATGCCGCCAAAGCTGCCGCGGCTGAGTCGCACCGGAGCGCTCATGGCCGGCGTCCGGAGCCACACTTCGAGCGTCAGGTCGAAGCCGCCACGCTGCGAACCGGCCAGATACGGCAGCGGCTGCGGATCGCCTTGCGCGCGCGCGAAAGGGGCCGCTCGGAAAGGCTCGAGCGCATCCAGGGTCACGATCCAGGGAGAGATGGTCGTGGCGAAGTTCTTCGCCAGGAACGGGCCCAAGGGCTGGTACTCCCACGTCTGGATGTCGCGCGCCGACCAGTCGTTGACCAGACAGAGTCCGAAGGCGTGCTCTTCCGCACGCTCGATGGGGATGCGCTCGCCGAGCTCGTTGCCGCGGCCGATGAACAGCCCCACTTCAAGCTCGTAATCGAGCCGCCGTGTGGGGCCGAACTGCGGCGGCGCATTCGGATCGGGACGTGTCTGTCCATGCGGCCTGCGAAACGCGGTTCCGCTGACGACGATCGATGACGATCGGCCGTGATAGCCGATCGGCACCCATTTGTAATTCGGCAGCAGCGGATTGTCGGGGCGGAACATCGATCCGACGTTGGTGGCGTGGTGGATGCCGGCGTAGAAGTCGGTGTAGTCGCCGATGTCGCACGGCACGAGCATTTCGGTGTGCGCCATGGGAACCAGGTGCGGCTCGAGCTCGGAGCGCATCAGCGATTCGGCGCGCAACATGCCGGCAACGGTCTGGCGCACGGCGCGCGCGGCGTCGTTGCCGAGGGCCATGAGCTCGTTGAGCCCCGGGGCCGTGCATGCGGCCTGAACGAGCTCGTCGACGGCTTCGAGAAGGCCGGCGTCGTAGCACCCCGCGACATCGACGATGTGGTCGCCGATGGCCAGTCCGATGCGCGGCCCGTCCTGGCCGGCGCCGCGGAACACGCCAAACGGCAGGTTCTCGATCGGAAAATCAGTGGCCGGATCGTTCGCCGATTCCACCCAGCTCTTCAAAGCCACCCCAGCTCCTTCAGGTCGGCGATCGGCTCCTCGAACGAGCAGGAGCCGAAGGAGATCGCGAATTCGCGGCGCACCCGCTCGAGCAGCTCGGTCGTCGCGGCGTGTCTGTGCCACGAGGCGTGCTCGTCGTCGAACGAGAAGGCCCGCGGATTTTCTTCGAGCAGGATCTCCTCGTCCGCCGCTCCGATCAGCGCAGCCGCCATGAAGAGATTGACGAATCCGTTCATAGTGCCGATGGGCGCGTTCGCCTCATACGTCAGCGGCTTCGCACAGCGAATGGGATGGTGCAGCCCCGCCGTCGCCTTGAACGGAACCGCTTCGCCGGCGCATTCGCGCATGAAGCGGGCGATGCGCTCGACCGCGGGAAAGGCGTCCTTGGTCAAACCGCCGGTCCGGATCTTCGCGCGGAAACCGTAGCTGGCCAGCCCTTCGACGAGGTCCGGGTCCGCGGTCTCGACGTAGACGGTCCGTCCGCCCGCCACGCCGGCAATGGCCGCCAGGTCCGCCTGGTTCGCGGCCTTCGTCTCGATCGTGTCGATCGAGCTGTCGAGTTGCTGCAGCTCGTCGCGGGCAACGACCACAGAGAGCGGGAACTCGCGCGGGATTTCGCTCACGCGCGCAAACGGAACGACGAAACGCCCCAGCGCCCAGGCGTACTCGCCGCGACGATAGGCATCGTAATTCGCGATGGCGCGATCGAGCGGCAGTGACGCCGGCGGGAAGAGGCCGGCGTAGTCGATGAGGGACGTGAGGAGGGTGCGCAGGGAGCGGGCGATCATCGTGGGCACCTCCGCGAGTCATTCCTACGGGGATTTCTCATTGCCGTCATTCCGCACCGCCCGTGAAGTTCTTCTTCAGCCCCTGCCAGCATCGCCAGTAGTCGCGCTGGAGCTGCGGCGACTCCATGGCGGCCTTCGTCGGCCGCAGAACGAATCGCGTCTCGAACATGAAGGCCAGGGTGTCGGCGAGATAGCGTGGCTCGAGCCTGGCCGCGGAGGCCTGCTCGAATGTCGCTGCGTCGGGACCGTGGCCGGACATGCAGTTGTGCAGGCTCGCGCCGCCGGGGGAAAACCCCTCCGCCTTGGCATCGTAGCTCCCGAAAATCAGGCCCATGTACTCGTTCATGACGTTGCGGTGGAAGTAGGGCGGCCGGAAAGTGTGCTCGGACACCATCCAGCGCGGGGGAAAGATCGCGAAATCGACATTGGCGGTGCCGGCGATCTCCGAGGGCGAGGTGAGGACCGTGAAAATGGACGGGTCGGGATGGTCGAAGGAAACGCTATTGATGGCGTTGAACCGCCGCAGGTCGTACTTATAGGGCGCATAGTTGCCGTGCCAGGCCACCACGTCCAGCGGTGAATGATCGATGCGCGCGGACCAGAGCTTACCGAGAAACTTTGATATCAACTCAAAGTCGCCTGCTCGGTCCTCGTACGCCGCCACAGGCGTCAGAAAATCGCGCGCGTTCGCCAGGCCGTTCGATCCGATGGGCCCGAGCTCGGGGAGGCGCAGCAGCGCACCGTAGTTCTCGCACACGTAGCCGCGGGCCGAACCTTCTCTCAGCTCCACGCGGAAGCGGATGCCGCGCTGAATCACGCAGATCTCGCCGGGAGAGACTTCGAGGATTCCGAGCTCCGTGGCGATCCGCAGCGCCCCTTCCTGCGGCACGATCAGCAGCTCGCCATCGGCGTCGTAGAAAAAACGATCGGTCATGGAACGGTTGGCGGCGTAGACGTGGACGCCGATGCCGCTGCCGATCTCGGGGTCGCCATTGCCGCAGATCGTCACCAGTCCGTCGATAAAGTCCGCCGGCGCCGATGGAATGGGAAACGGATCCCACCGCAATTGGTCCGGTGAGGTGTCGACGTCCTCAGTGCTCGCACCGAACAGTGTCCGGGGGATGGCGCGAAACGGCTCGTGCGCGACGGCCGGCCGGATCCGATACAGCCACGACCTGCGATTTCCCGCCCGCGCCGCCGTGAACGCCGTTCCGCTCAACTGCTCGGCGTACAGTCCATGCGCGACCCGCTGCGGCGAGTTCTGTCCGACCGGCAGCACCCCGCCGGCCGCCTCGGTCGCGAACTCGTTCCCGAAGCCCGATTGATATTGCATAGGCGGTAAATCTACACGATAGCGAGTAGCGAGCGGGGAACGGGGCAGGCCTGGCCGTCATGCTGAGAGGCTGTGCGGAAATCGAATTCACCACAGAGGCACAGAGAGCACAGAGACTGCTCCGCTGCCCTTCCTTCTCTGTGTCCTCTGTGTCTCTGTGGTGAAAAGACCGGCTTGGTGTCGCCACGCTCCCGATTTCTGCACAGCCTCTCAGGATGACGGAGAAAACTGCGGTCCGCGGTCCGCGGTCCCCTACTCGCTACTCGCTGCCTCTAATGTCCCAACGCCTTCGCTACGATCCTCGGGTTCTTTGCCGCGACTCGAAGCAGGGCGTGCGCAGGGCCGTCGGGCGAATGGCGGCCGTCCTCCCACGCCTGCAGCGTCGTGAGGCTGACGCCGATCATCACCGCGAACTCCGATTGCGTCTGGCCGAACTTATAGCGAACCTCCCTCACCTCCTCGGGGCGCATCGCCATGCCGGCCGGTACGTTCATGCGTGCGACCTGCTTTTCATGCTTCATCGCGGCCACTCCTGCCCTCAATCTGGGCACCTCAGCGATCGAAAGCAACAGGCGCCCGCGTCGCCGACGCGCGGCCCGCGTATCCCGGCTCGATCAACATCTTCAGGAAATGCCCCATCGCGTGAAGGTGATCGACGTGGTCCGGCGCGCTGTTCCCCGCGAATCCGAGCACGGCGAACGATCCGGCCCGAGTGCCGCTGAGCTGCTGCATGCCGAGCGGTCCCCACGCCACCACGGGAACGCGCTTCAGACCGACGGACCTCAGGAGAAAGTCGGTCGTCTCCGTGGTGCTGGCGAAGGTGCCAGGGAAAATCTCGGAATGGGTCTGAAACGACCGGACAGCGGGCGGCGCGTGACACACGATGTTTCAAGTGCGACCAGCATCGCGGCCCGGTTGTGAACGACCGGTCACAGCGCTCCCACCTCGGCGATATCGTGTGATCTGGATCACACGGCGAAGTTCGACCTCCACCTACCGTCGGCTTCTCCGAACCGAAACCATCGATCGACTACGTCCAGCGTTGCGAAGGACGCAAAGGAGCAGCGTTCAGCCCATGGTCAGCCACGGCGATCACGATTGCAGTCTCTGCACGGCTCACCCTCGCGAGCGTGTCACCGATATGGACGTCGTCCGGCGTGTTCTGGCAGGTGACAGCGCACTGTTCGAGCTCATCCTGCACCGGTACAACCAGCGGCTGTACCGCGTCGTGCGCGCAATCCTGGTCGACGACACCCAGGCTGAAGATGCGATGCAGCAGGCCTACATCAATGCGTACACCCATCTCGGCCAGTTCGCCGGCCGGTCGAGTCTTGCGACGTGGCTGACGGCGATCGCGATCAATGAGGCGCGCGCGCGGCTGCGGCCACGCCGTTCCAACACCACCGACCAGCTCGACGAGCTGGCGATGGCGCGCATCGAATCGAAAGAGATCGGTCCTGAAGAGGAGTTCCTCGCGGCTGAGCTATCGAAGGATCTTCAATCGATGATCGACAGGCTGCCGGAGTCGTATCGCGAGGTTCTGCATCTGCGGCAGAACGAAGGTCTCAGCACGTGGGAAGCGGCCCGCCGCCTTGGCGTTCCCGCCGATGTCGTGAAGACGCGTCTTTATCGCGCCCGCCAGATGGTCCGCGCCAGCATCTCGTCGCGGCACTGAGCGACAGGCGGGGCTCGCCTTCGCTGCTCGCTGTTCGCATGCCGTCTCCAGCATGGAGTGCGGACGTCCTCGTCCGCATCCGCCGGACGTCTCGTCCGGCGGTAATCGCAAACCGCAGCACAACGATCGGACGAGGACGTCCGCACTCCTCATGCCCCCGGATTGGCGTGCCTGTCCCGTGGTTGCGTGTTAGCCGACACCTTCCTCTGTCGACAAAAACCGTAGGCTCGCTGCAACTCAGGCCGAGTCGCGCGCGACGGGAGCCGCGCCGGCTGCTCGTCACTCGGCCGGGTTGGAACCATCGAGGTGCCGAGGTGCTCGGATGAAGCAGATCGCCGTGTTTGCCGTGCTCGTTCTCCTGGCCGGTGCGCTGATCGCTCAGGAGAATCTCCCCACTCCGCCCGAGGGGTACGAGTGGGTTCGCCTGCAGCCGTTACGAGTGACGTTTCTCAAGCCCGCAGGATGGCATTTCAAGAGCGAGCAGAAGGGGACGACCCAGGTCTTCTACCTCACGCGTGAGGACCTCGACACGCAAAGGCAGTTCGTCGTCGGCTTGACCGTCAACGTCATCAGGCCGAAAACGCCCGCCGCCGCCCATGCCGCCACTGTCCTCGACAAATACCTGGAATCGGGCGAGTCAAAGAGTGCGTGGCCCGTGACTTCCGGGTCGATGTCAGGCTACGGAGCGCTGATCCGGCGGAACAGCCGTCCTCCCGTGATGGTCCATCTCCTCTCGATGGCCAACCCGAAGACGAATCGCGTTTACGTGATGAGCTTCGAAGCACCGGAGGCGGAGTGGAAAGCGGCGTGGGCGATCGGCCAGCCGATGCTCGAGACCTTCATCATCGATGACGAGGATTGACGCGGCAGCGTTCACATCACGTCCTCCTAGCCATCCGCTCCGCTTGCATGGGCTTCCGCCGCACGGATGGCACCGAGCGCGACAACCAGCTCGCCGGCGCGCGCTCCTCTGACCGAGCAGGCCCGCCACAGCGGCGGAATGGTGTGCTCCCTGGCAAACGCGAGCGCCGCGTCCTGATACCCAGGCAGGCGCAGCACGCCTCCGTCGATGACGAGCGCACTGGGATTGAAGAGATTGACTACCGCGGCGATCCCCAGCCCGAACGCACGGCCGGCCTTGCGGATCTCGCGAAGAACGTCGGGGTCGCCGCGCGCAGCGTGCTTTGCCACTACCGAAGCATCCACGCCGCAGGCGAGCGCAATCGCGGCGCCGCTCGCCACCGAGTCGAGCGTCCGCACCACGTCCCCCGGGCCGATGCTGACCGGCAGGTATCCGAGCTCCCCCGCCCATCCGTTCGCACCACGCGCGGGACGGCCGTCGAGCATGAAGGCGGCGCCGATCCCGGTACCGACCAGGATCACTCCCATGGTGGCGCGATCGCCTGCATCCGTGGCCTCCTCGAGGAGCGCCGCGTCGACGTCGTTGATGACGTACAGCGACGACCCGTCCATGGCCATCGTTCCCGCATCCCACCCGTTGAACTCCGGCAGCCCGTCGCAAAGCACCACCGCCGGCCCCTGGACGAGGCCCGGGATGGCCAGGCCGATCGTATCGGGCGTTCGGCCGATCCGCTCGGCGAATGCCGCCACTTCCGTGACGAGTTGCTGCGGGCGGAACCCCGCCCCCGTCGATCGCGTATGCGTGGCCTGGTCGGCGCCGTGCTGTGCCAGAAGCAGCAACTTGGTTCCGCCGAGGTCGATGCCGAGGGTCCAGCTCATTCGATTTCAGGCTACTACCGAAAGACAGCGAGTGGCGAGAGGGGACGGCCAGCCAGCGGATAGGGGATAGCGTGTAGCGGGCAGGGGCCACCACCCCCATACGCGCTAACTTCAGGCCTGTCATTCCGAGCTTGGGCACAGCGCTGCGCGCAGCTGACAGTGGAAGAAACCGGTAGGCTGTGCGCCCCGCCAAAATTGTAGCGGCCTCAGCGTTAA
>JADGOA010000052.1 GCA_017883215.1 Thermoanaerobaculia bacterium
GCGCCGCGGATTCTTGGAAATCAATCGCACCGAGGATCACAGAGGTTCTCGTTCTTTCTCTGTGCTCTCTGTGCCTCTGTGGTGAATTCAATCTTGCAATGACTCTGCGAACAGCCGCGCCTCGCGCGGCACGACGAAGACACGGCTTCCTTTGCCGACGAGCATGGCCGCGAACCGCTCGCGGGAGATCTCCGCATCGATGCGTTCGCCGGAATCGGTCTCCAGCTGGAGGCGGACGGTGGCTCCCGCTGAATTGACCTTCGCCACAGTGGCCGCGAAGGAACGCCCCGCCACCGGCTCGGTCGAGAGCTCGATCTCGTGCGGCCGGAAGAAGAGCCGCACGGCCGCGGCGTCGCGGAGATCGGGAGGACAATCGACCGCCACCTCGCCGAACCACGCCCTCCCCTCGACGACGCGGCCATGAAACTGGTTCACCGATCCCAGGAAATCGAGGACGAACTCGTTACGAGGATGATGGAAGACCTCGTCGGGCGTGCCGATCTGCTCCACCTTTCCGCGATTCATGACCACCACACGGTCCGCCACCTCCAGCGCCTCTTCCTGATCGTGCGTCACGAAAACGCTGGTGAGCTGGATCTCGTCGTGCAGGCGCCGGAGCCATCGCCGGAGCTCGACGCGTACGCGCGCATCCAGTGCTCCGAACGGCTCGTCGAGCAGCAGGATGCGCGGCTGCACGGCCAGAGCGCGCGCCAGCGCCACGCGTTGCCGCTGGCCGCCGGAGAGCTGTTGCGGCTTGTGCTCGGCGAATCCGTCGAGCTGCACCAGCCGCAGCAGCTCGTTGACCCTTTCGCCGATCTCGCCTTTCGACGGCCGCACCGATCGGGGGCGGACGCGCATTCCGAAGGCGACGTTCTCGAACACGTTCATGTGCCGGAAGAGCGCGTAGTGTTGAAACACGAACCCGACTCGCGAGTCCTTCTGTTCGTGCGGGAGCGCATCCTGCCCGCCGAAGGTCACGTCACCGCTGTCGGGCTGCTCCAGGCCGGCGATGATCCGCAGCAGCGTGGTCTTTCCGCAGCCCGACGGACCGAGCAGCGCCACGAGCTCGCCGTCGGGGACGTGCAGAGTCACGCCTTCGAGCGCCCGAAATCTTCCGAAGCTCTTGTGCAGCTGCCTGATGTCGATACTCATGCGGCCTCCACGGCAGCTCGTGCCTCGATGATGCTCTTCACCACCAGCGTGACCACGCCGAGGGAGGTGAGAAGCGACGCCACCGCGAACGCTCCCACGAAGTCGTATTCGTTGTAGAGAATCTCCACCTGCAGCGGGATGGTGTTGGTGACCCCGCGGATGTGGCCCGACACCACCGATACCGCGCCGAATTCTCCCATCGCCCGGGCGTTGCAGAGGATGACGCCGTACAGCAATCCCCATTTGACGTTCGGCAGCGTGACCCGCCGAAAGGTCTGCCACCCACTCGCCCCCAGGACGCGCGCCGCTTCTTCCTCCTCGGTCCCCTGCGTCTCCATCAACGGAATGAGCTCGCGCGCCACGAACGGGAAGGTGACGAAGATCGTCGCCAGCACGATACCCGGCACGGCGAAGATGATCCTGATGTCGTGCGCCGCGAGCCAGGGGCCCATCCATCCCTGAAGCCCGAACATCAGCACGTACACCAGACCGGAGACCACCGGAGAGACGGCGAACGGAAGATCGATCAGAGCCACCAGCAGCCGCTTGCCGGGAAAATCGAATTTCGCGATCAGCCAGCTCGCGGCCACGCCGAACACGACGTTCAGCGGGACCGCGATCGCGGCGGCCAGCAGCGTGAGCCGGATCGCGGCCACCGTCTCCGGCTCGGCGATGGCTGCGAAATACGCGCGAAACCCCTTCGCCAGCGCCTGGCCGAAAACCGTGGCCAGAGGGAGCGCCAGGAAGACGACCAGAAACGACACGGCCACGGCGATCAATCCGATTCGCACGAGAGGATGATCGTCGGTCGCGGCCGATGAACGTCTCAGATCCGTCTGCCTGCCGCGCACCCGCATCTAGTCCGCCCCCGTCGCTTCTGCGCTCATGCGCCATTGCACGAAATTGATGGAAACCAGCATGACCAGCGAGACGACCAGCATGAGCACGGCCACTGCCGATGCGCCCGCGTAGTCGTATTGCTCGAGCTTGATGATGGTGATCAGCGGCGCGATCTCCGTCCGCAGCGGCATGTTGCCGGCGATGAAGATGACCGAGCCGTACTCCCCGACCGCGCGCGCGAAGGCGAGCGTGAAGCCGGTCACCAGAGGAAACCGGAGCAGCGGAAGGATCACGCGACGGAACACCTGCGCTCGACTCGCGCCGAGGCTGTGCGCCGCCTCTTCGAGCTCGGGATCGAGCTCGGCCAGCGACGGCTGAAGCGTGCGTACGACGAACGGGATGCCGATGAAGGTCAACGCCACGAGAACCCCCAGCCGGGTATAGGCGATCTTCACTCCCAGCGGCTCGAGCATCCGGCCGATCCATCCGTGCGATGAATAAAGCGAGGCCAGGGCGATACCGGAGACTGCCGTCGGCAGTGCGAAGGGAAGATCGACCATGGCGTCGAGGATCCGCCGCCCCGGAAACGTGTAGCGCACCAGCACCCAGGCCACGACGAATCCGAAGATGCAATTGATGCCGGCTGCTGCCAGCGATGCGCCGAAGCTCAGCTCGAACGCGGCGAGCACCCGCCGGTCGGTGATGATTCGCCAGAATTGCGCGGGCGACAGCGCCGCACTCCGGAAGAAGAGTCCCGCCAGCGGGATCAGCACGACCAGTGACAGATAGGTCATGGTGATGCCGAGTGTCAGGCCGAAGCCGGGAAGGACGCGCCGCGACTTTCGAGCGGCCATCTATCGCCCTCCCGCCTGGTAGATCCGGTCGAACACGCCGCCATCGGCGAAGTGTTTCGCCTGCGCGGCCGGCCAGCCGCCGAACGCCTGATCGATCGTGAAGAGCGACACGGCCGGAAACCGGCCGGCGTGTTTCGCTGCGACCGCGGCCGCGCGCGGCCTGTAGAAATGCCGGGCGATGATCTCCTGGGCCTCGTCGGTGTAAAGGAAACGAAGGTACGCGTCGGCCACTGCGAGTGTGCCGTGCTTTGCCGCGAAACGATCGACCACCGCCACCGGCGGCTCGGCGAGGATGCTCACGCGAGGAACGACCAGCTCGAACCGATCGCGACCGAGCTCGTTCATCGTCAGGAAGGCTTCGTTCTCCCACGCCAGCAGGACGTCTCCCATCCCCCGTTGGGCGAAGCTGGTCGTCGCTCCGCGCGCGCCCGAGTCGAGGACGACCACGTTCCGGAAGAGGCGCTTGACGAAATCTTCGGCTCTGGCCTGAGCGGCCACCACCCGAGGATCACCGGGATTCGCCAGCTTCGACCAGTCGCCTCCGAGCTCGCCATAGAGCACCGAGCCCCACGCCGCCAGGTAGTTCCAGCGCGCGCCGCCCGACGTCTTCGGATTCGGAGTGATGATGGAGATGCCGGGGCGGCCGAGATCGGACCAGTCGGAGATCTTCTTCGGGTTTCCCTTGCGCACGACGAATACCACGGTCGACACGTACGGACAGCTGTTCTGAGGAAACCGGCTCTGCCACCCGGCCGGAAGGAGGTGTGCTTTGTCCGAGATGGCGTCGATGTCCCAGGCCAGGGCGAGGGTGACGACATCGGCTTCCAGTCCGTCGATCACTGCGCGAGCCTGTTTTCCCGACCCGGCGTGCGACTGCTGGATGGTGACGGTCTGACCGCTCTTCTCCTTCCAGCGGCGGGCGAAGGCGTCGTTGATGTCCCGGTAGAGCTCGCGCGTCGGATCGTAGGAGACGTTGAGGAGTTGAATCCGCTTCGCGTTCGCAGCCGGCTTGTCGCCGTCGCATGCGGTCAATGCGATCGCGCAGAGCAAGACAAGGAGCGCCGGCAGCTTGCCGGCCGATGCGCGGCCTGCCAGGCCGCGCCTGCGGCGGCTGGCAGCCGCCGCACCGGTCGCCTGGCAGGCGGCGCTCCGGGCACTAGCGACGGCTCTTGCGTCTCTGCTGGCGTTCTTCGACAAGAACGTCCTCCAAAGTGGTTTGCTCGAGGATCGAGGCGACCGCGTCGCGGACACGGCGGGCGAGGGCATGAAACCCGGGAGACGCTTCGAGCGGAGTGGCCTGATAGAAGTTCTCGCTGACGCTGCGGGTCGGCGCCAGCGGCCCGTCGAGGGCGCGCATGACGTCGGCTACGACGATCTCGCCGGCATTGCGGGCCAGGCGGAACCCGCCGGCGGCGCCGCGGCGCGAGACGATGAAGCCGGAAGCGACGAGTTTGAGAAGGATCTGCGCGAGGAACGCAGGCGGGATGGAGAAGCGCTCGGCGATCTGGTGGCGCTTGCAGTATTCCGGCGCGCTCTCCGCGATGGCGAGAAGGGCCAGACAGCCGTATTCGCCGGCCACGGTCATCCGCATTCCCTTATGATTACTTTGACTACCATCTTTGTCAACAATCAAATTCCGCCGACTCGTAGCCGACCCACTCGCCGCCGAGCAAGAAGTCGATCCCTTCCTGCGCCGGAGCTGATGCGCGGTTGGAGTGCGGACGTCCTCGTCCGCATCGATCGGACGTCCTCGTCCGATCGTTGTCTGCCATCGTGAGACGTACCGCTGGACGAGACGTCCGGCGGCTGTGGACGAGGACGTCCGCAGTCCTCACTGTCGCAGAGGCACTCCCCTCGCCATCACTGGAGCATGTTGCGGCGTTCCCAAAGGCTTTCCCTGCCGTCCTGACAGACTTATCAATGGCCGGAGGGGGATTTCGCGTTGTCGAGCGTCTCTGCCGCGCCAGCGAGCGAATCTTCTTCCTGCCGCCGGCTGCTCGACGTGCTGGAAGCGGAGAGCGCGGCTGTATGCGGGAACCGGGAGCGCATTGAAGCAGCCTGCACGGCGTTGCGCGAGTTCCCGGAACAGCTCGCCGACCCGGCGCTCGCGGCCCGGTTGCCGAATCTGGCTCGCGGCGCGAGCAGTCGTGTGGCCGCCGTCAACGCGCCGATCGTCGCGCTGATCTGTGAGATCGCAGGGACGCTGCCCGACCCGTGGCCCCTGCTCGACGGCCTCCTCGACTCGCATGACGCGCACGTCATCGCCATGGCTCTCGGCACGCTCGGAGGGCTCGCCGCCGGCAACCCTTCTCTCGTCGACGATCGCGTGCTCGACGGCCTGGCCGCGCGCGTCGATGGCGACAGCGGTCCTTTCAACGAGCCGGCGACGCTGGAGACGATCGCCAGGCTCCTTCACGCTCCTGACGACACGGCTCGCGTCGAAGCGCTCTATACCGGCGGAGCTGAGCTGCATGTGCGACGGCTCGCCGCCCGCCTTCTCGATCTCGCCCCATCTCCTCCGTCAACCGATCTGGCGGTGCGGGTCCTCGGCCGGGAGATGGCGATGTGGCTCGCCCCCTATCTGGCCTGGACACGAGCCACTCATCTGGATCTGCTCGCGCTCGCGTCGGGCGCGCCGGCCGCAACACTCGCCTCACTGCGCCGGGCGCAGGAGATCTGCGGCGCGAAGCTCCTGCGGGAGCTCATCGGAGAGATCGGCTGGCCGCATCTCAACTTCGGAATGACCATCCACCGCTTCGCCGGGGTGAGTGTCGCGGGCTCGTTCCCTCTGCTTCTCGATGCGGCCGAAGAGGGGCTGCTGGAGGATGTTCCCGAAAAGCGGCGGCTGTTCGAGCGATTCGGCGTGGTCGCGCATGGCGGCCAGGCGCGGAAGACCGCATCGCCACAGGACGCCGCCATCGCACGGTTCCGCGCGTACAACCTCGCACATGCAGAGCTGCTCGCCAGCCTTCTCGACGTCGCGCCGCTGACGGTCGAAAAGGTGCGGACCACGATCGATCGGATGGACTCGATCGTCGAAAATTTTCAGCTCCTCTTCTCTTCCTACAGCGACGAGTGCCCGACGCTGGCCGCCGTCTACCGCGACCTGAAGGAGCGGATCGAGCAGGCTCTCGCAAGAGAATCGCCCGACAGCGGCAATCCCCTTACGGCGGAGCTGACGCGCCTGGTCGACATGTTCGATGATCCGCCGTCCCTCCCCGCCGTCCAGACGCTGCACGGATTGAAGCGCTACCTGCACCAGCGCGGGCTGAAGCTGGGAATGCAACTGGCGGAATCGGGTCGCGGCGCAAATCGCACGGTGACCCTGGCGCTGGCCACTCCCGAGCAGGTCCTGCAGACGACCCGTGCGGTGGAGTACGTCGACTTCGAGTCCGAGGATGCGGGCGATGACGCTCTCCCGTACGCGGTGCAGCTCGTCGTCGATGAATTCGGACGGCAGCTCGTGCACACGCAACAGCGGCTGCCGAAAGTGAAGGTCTTCTGCTACGGCAACGAGGTCCATTACTTCATCGCCTACCGGAACCACCCGGCATTCGTGCGGATCGATTACTCGCCACCGGGCCGCGGCGGCATGATCGACCTGGCGTACTTCGGCGTGAGCAAGTACGAGCTCGACTCCCATCCGGATCCGTCGCTGCCGGCCATCGAGCACTTCTTCCGTCGCCTCGACTTCGACGTGGCGATCGAGAACACGCACGTCCATGCGCGCTACGACAAGGAGCGCGCTTTCGATCTCGCGGATCTGTGCGAGAAGGCAACGAGCCTCTTCCGGCTGGCCCCATACCTGATGGACGTCGACTGGGTGATCGGCGATCTCGCGCTCAGCGCCGGCGCGCGCGGCGAGGTCGCTGTCGCGTGGTCCGACTTCCTCGCGACGTGGGGCGCGCTTCCCTACCTGCAGTTCCTCACCTCCGACCGCTGCGGCATTCTCGTCGGAGTCGAGTCGCAGCCGGGGGGAGAGCACGAGCTGCGATGGAGCGGGGACGAACCGTACCGAGACCGCTTCTCCGCCGGAACGCTCGAGGGTTTCTGGGACCACGTTCGAGCGGCTATCGAGAGGCGAACGCTCCGGCACGTTCTGCCGTTCGAGGGCAACGGGCCGGTGACGCAGCTCCTGTTCGAGGAACGTCTCCTCCGACCGCTGCGGGAGGCGTGCGCCCGTGGGGAGGTCGTCTTCCCCGATCTCCGGCCCCAGGATCCGGAGCGGTACCAGCACCGGCATCCCGCCGAGTGCCTCGTCGGGGTGCTGCAATCGGACGCGGAGACGATCGGCAGATCGGCACGGCTGGCGGACGTCGTGGCCATGCTGGCGCGCGGCCTCCGGTTGCGGACGACCGGTGCGATCAACGGATACGACATCCAGTACGCCTCGCTGCCGCTCGCGGGGCGAACGTTAGGGCTCTATGCGCTGCGCGACGCGAGCGGGATCTTCCGTCTGGCGCTCTACGCTCCCGGCGATTCGCTGCACGTCCGCCGGCAGGACACGGCCGGCCAGTGGCAGGAGAACTGGTCCGTCGATGCCGAAGCGCTCGTCGGCATGCTCCGCCGCGCGAATTATCCGACGCCGTGGCGCGAGCCGCCGGCCGGCGATCCGGCATCGATTTCAGCGCGGATCATCGAGCTGTTCCGCAGCGAGAATCCTCACGCCTCATTGCCACCGCTTCCCGGCGAGCGCGTCCTCTCCGGCGTCGCCGCATCTCCCGGCCGGGCTGTCGGACCGGCGCGACTGGGGCTGACGAACCGCCATCCGGCCGACGTCGACGGCGCGGTCGTCATCTGCCCGGCGATGACACCTGCGGACGGAGCGTTCCTCGTTCGCTCCGCGGGCGTGGTCTCGACCGGCGGCGGCGCTCTCAGCCACGCCGGTCTGCTGGCGTTGCAGTATGAGAAGCCGGCTCTGATCGTGGCCGGAACATGGCAGCACGCCGGCGCCAACCTCTCCGCCTTCGCGTATCGCACCGTTCACTACGACGAGCGGCGCCGCGAGATCGGCGGCTACCACGTCACCGAACGTCACCATCTCCGCGAGCGCGACGAGCGCCTGCACGAGGGCGATCTGGTGGTGCTCGATTCGGACGAGGAGCTGCTGCGGATACTCGGACAGGAGCCGAACGCCCTGGCGCTCCACGAGTCGCTGCGCCAGCTCGCCGTCGCCAGCCGGCAGCTTGTCGCGGCCACGTCCGACTCCGAGATTCTCATCGAGCGCGGCCGGCGCCTGCGCGCACGCCACCAGCTCGAGAAGGTGTTAGGCCGGATAGCAGATCCGATCCTGGCGCGGCATGCCGTCACAGAGCTCATGCTGCGAGACTTCGCCGCCGATCTGAGCGTCCCGCTCGCCGAAAAGCGCCAGCTTCTCGCGGTACTGCTCGGTAACCCGATGGCCGGCAGCATCGCTCGCGAAGCGATCCACCTCGTCGTCGGCACTCTGACACGACGCCTTGCGGCCAACGCCGATCAGGCCTTTCGGCTGATCCCCGACTCCGGCGACGCCTGGGAGATTCTGTCGCTGCGCCTCGACGTCCTGCGTCTCGCCGAAGTCGTCGCGGCGACGCGAGCGCTCCTCTCCGCATCCGGAATCGCCATCGCCTCGAACGGGGCTTCGGCCGAGGCGGGGCTCGACGCGCTCGTGGCACAGCGGATCCGGACACTGCGCGCGCAGATGCTCGACAGCGCCGCGGCGACCGCAGAGGTCGCGCGGCTGCGGCATCTGCTCGACGAGCTCGATCGACTCGACCTCGTGCTCGGCACAGACGCGACCGGACGCGCCGAAGTCGCCCTCCTGCAGAACAGAGTGACGGTTCACGACCGCGCGGTACAACGGCGGATCGCCGGCCGCCGCATTGTGGATGCGAGCGCCGGCGGCATCGAGCTTCGCTCCGTCGCCGGCAACAAAGCTGCGAACCTCGCCCAGGTGGCGCGGCTCGGCGAGGGGGCGCTCGTGCCGCCGTGGTTCGTCATCACCGACTGCGCGTTCCGCGAGGCCTTCCAGGCGCCGGTCGTCGACACCGCGGCGCCATCGTCGAAGACGTCCACGGTACGCGCCGCGGTGGAGAGCGCGCTGGCGCGATCCGACGCCACGACTGCGCAGAAGGCCTCACTGATCCGCCAGGCGTGGGACGCGGCGCAGTTGCCCGACGATCTCGTCCGTGAGTTGACGCAGGCGTACCGACGACTCGCCCGCGGTCCGGTGAGCACGGAGGACCGGCTCTCAGCCGGTTCGGTTCTCGAGAGATCACCGGCTGAGAGCCGCTCCTCCGTATCCGGCGTGGCCCGCGTCGAAGAAAGCTCCACGGAAGCGGCGGAGCTGCCGTTTGTCGCCGTCCGCTCTTCCGCAAGCGAAGAAGACGTCGAGACGGCCACTCGAGCCGGCGAGTTCGACACCTTCCTCTTCGTCCGCGGCGAGGCGGCCCTGATTGCATACGTCAAGCGCGCCTGGAGCGGCCTCTGGTCCGAGCGAGCGATTCACAACCGGACCGTGCTCGGCGCCTCCGGCGAGGTGGGAGGCGGCATCATCGTCCAGAAGATGGTCTCCTCCCGCGCCTCGGGCGTGCTGCACACCGTGAACGTCGCCGAACGCCGCCTGCGCGAGATGGTCATCAACGCCGGACTCGGGTTGGGTGAAGGAATCGTCTCCGGCGCGGTGGCCGCCGACAGAATCATCGTCTCGAAGGAGGGCGATCTCCAGCGCGGCGAGCTCCACTTCCGATATCTCACCGCCGACAAGCGCGAGCGCGTCGTTTTCAATTCACGCCTCGGCTCCGGCACCGCCCGCGTCGAGACGCTCTACCATCAGCGACTCCGGCCCGCGCTCGAGTACGTGGAGATATGCGAGCTGGTGCGCGCCGCCGCCCGGCTCGAGGCGGCCTATGGCTATCCGCTCGACATCGAGTTCGCAGTCGAAGGAACAACGCTATTTCTCCTGCAGGTCAGGCCGATCCCGACGCCGTTCGCCGTCTGGCGAGACACGGCTGAGCGCTGGCCGCTCCCGGGTGAGGGGTGCTCGGTCGTCGGTGCTCGGCGCTCGGAAGAGACAGGTCCGACCACCGAGCACCGACCACCGAGCACCGAGCACCGAGCACCAACCACCACCGAAAGGGCATTGAAATGATCGGAAGAGAAGAATCGCTCGACTATCACGAAGGCGAACGGCCGGGAAAGATCGAGGTGCGATCGATCAAACCGTGCCTGACCGCTCGGGAGATGCGCCTGGCCTACCTGCCCGGCGCATCGTGGGCTTGTGAAGCGATCGCGGCCGACCCCGACGCCGCCTTCCGCTACACCTCCCGCGGCAACCTTCTCGGCGTGATCACGAACGGATCCGCCGTGCCGGGCCTCGGCAACGTCGGCCCCCTGGCGGCGAAGCCGATGCAGGAAGGGCTGGCGCTGCTGTTCAAGCGGCTCGCCGACATCGACGTGTTCGATCTCGAGATTGACGCCCAGGATCCCGACCTCTTCGTGGAGACGGTGAGGCAACTCGAGCCGGGCTTCGGCGGAATCGTCCTCAAGGACATCCGCGCACCCGAGGGGCTGCGCATCTACGAGCGGCTCTGCACGTCGCTGCATATCCCCGTTTTCCATGAAAACCTGCAGAGCTCTGCCGTCGTCGCGGCGGCGGCGCTGTCCAACGCGCTCGACCTCGTCGATAAACGCGTAGCCGAGGTACGCGTCGTCGTCTGCGGCGCCGCGACGGTCGGCATCGGCTGCCTGCGGCTGCTTCGCCGGCTCGGCGTGCGGCAGGAGAATCTGCTGGTCTACGACATCAACGGACCGTTGATCTCCGATCGCGACGATCTGACGGATGACCAGCGCGCGTTTGCGCGCAACAGCGCGCCGGCGACGCTCGCCGAGGGCATCAAAGGCGCGGACGTTTTCCTCGGCGCGTCGGTCGGCGGTGTGCTCACGCAGGAGATGGTCCGCTCCATGGCCCGTTTCCCGATCGTTTTCGCCCTGGCCACCCCGATGCCCGAGATCGAGTACGAGGCGGCGCGCGCGAGCCGCCGCGACGTCATCGTGGCCACGAGCCTCGCGCTCTACCCCAACGCCATCCTCGATCAACTGAGCTTTCCCTACGTCATGCGCGGCGCGCTCGACGCGCACGCCACCCGGATCACGGAAGAGATGCTCATGGCCGCCGCTGGCGCGCTGGCGGAACTGGGACGGGAGGAGGTGGTCGACGAGGTCAGCCGGGCCTACGGTTACGAACACTTCAGCTTCGGGCCGGAGTACCTCCTGCCGAAGCCGATCGATCCCCGCATCCTGCTGCGGGAGTCGAGCGCCGTCGCGCGCACGGCGGTCGAGCAGGGGGTGGCCCGGCAGCCGCTCGACGTCGAGGCATATCAGGAGAGCCTCATCGTCCGCATCGGCACGGGACGGGAGATGATG
This sequence comes from Thermoanaerobaculia bacterium, assembly GCA_017883215.1. Taxonomy (GTDB): domain Bacteria; phylum Acidobacteriota; class Thermoanaerobaculia; order Gp7-AA8; family Gp7-AA8; genus JAJXWV01. Next base: position 11,250 of record JADGOA010000052.1, read on the forward strand.
CGCCGCCTGATCGTGAAGGCGCGCCGGGAACATCCGCGCGTGGTGCTTCCGGACGGGGCGCACGCAACGATCCTGCGCGCGGCGAGCATACTGGCCGACGAGGGAATCGCCCGGCCCATCCTCCTCGGCAACGAAGCCACCATAAGGAGCTCATTCGAAGAGCTGGGCCTCGAGGCCGCCGGGATCGGCATCGTCGATCCGGACCGCAGCACGCGCCGCGACGCTTACGCGGAGCAGTACTTCCAGATGCGCCGCCGTCACGGCGCGATGAAAACCACGGCGGTCTCCCGCATGCGCCAGGCCGATTACTTCGGCGCGATGATGCTCCGCAGCGGCGACGCCGAGATGATGATCTCCGGCTACGCCGCGCATTACGCCGACTCGCTGCGCATGATTCTGCGGGTGATCGGGACGGCGCCAGGCGTGCGCCGGATCTCCACTCACTACATGGTGCTGCGGCGGCGCGACGTCTACTTTCTCGCCGACTGCGGGGTGAACATCGACCCCACGGCCGAGGATCTCGCCGAGATTGCACTCCTCACCGCCGGCAGCGCGCGAACGTTAGGCGTGGAGCCGCGCGTGGCGATGCTGTCCTTCTCGAATTTCGGCAGCGTCGATCACCCCTTCACGCGCAAGGTTCGCCGTGCCACCGAGATCGTCAAGCAAAGGGCTCCGGAGCTGGTCGTCGACGGAGAAATGCAGCTGGAGACCGCTCTGGCCAGTGAGATCCGGGAGCAATACTTCCCGTTCTGCGACCTGAAGACGGACGCCAACGTCCTGATCTTCCCCGACCTGCAGTCGGGCAATCTGGCGATGCACCTGCTGCATCGGATGGGAGACGCCGTCGTCGTGGGGCCGGTGCTGATGGGGACGCGGCTCCCGGCGCATCTCGTCCAGTACAACAGCACCGTGGAGGACCTTGTGAACCTGGCCGCGACGGGCATCGTGCTGGCCGCGCCGCCTCAGGGGAGCCCGACCGAGTCCGCGCCGCGGCTGTCGGTGGCGTCGGTGTGAGGCGGACGCGGGCGTCTCGCCCGCCGCGTTCATGCGGGTTTCCGAGCCCGCGCCCGCGCCCGAGCCCGAATCCGGGTGAGAACTGCCGGGCTCGGGCTCGGGCTCGGGTGCGGGCTCGGGCTTGGGTCACGTGAGTTTCTTCGCTCAGGTGCAGCGCCCGCGCTGTGATGACACCGAAAACTCCTGCGAATGCCCACTCCACACGGAGTAGAAAACTTGCGCCCACCCACGATCCGAGGGAATCTCGGTCGCCCCGTCGCGCCGCAGGCTCCACGCCGGGTGAGGGCTCTTCCTCTCGCGTGAATCGCAAATACCGCCGGACGGGGACGTCCGGCGGTTGCGGACGAGGACGTCCGCACTCCGCCGGGAAGCACGCACAGGCCGCTGCCGTTCTGGTCACACCGATGACGTTCGACGATTTTCTCGATTGGGTGGATCAGTCCCTCATACGACTTGCAAAGCAGCAGGTCGCCCATGAGCGGCGGCGCCACGTCAATCGCATGTATTTCATGCTGGCGAACGCCGGAGACGACCCGCGATACACGAAGGAGTGGAAGAAGCTTGCGAAGAAGATCGCCAGGCTCCTCGGCGAACCCGCTCCCGACGTGCCGCCTGTCGCGAAGCTCACGCGCGAGAGAGCGCGGCCCCTTGACGAACCCGCACCAGCGAGATCACGCCGCTCGCACCATCGCGCTTCCCATTCGATCAGACGCCGCGCGACTCATCCTCCGCGCGAGCCGATCCAGACCAACCCGCAGCTCGAGGTTGCCTTCGACGCAGTCGCGAGAAAGAAGCCGATCGTCTTCGTCACCGGCGGCGCCGGCACCGGCAAATCGACCTTCATCCGCGAGCTGCGCGACCGCTTTCCGGACCGGAACAGCGTCGTCCTCGCGCCGACCGGCGTGGCCGCTCTCAACGCCGGAGGGCAGACCATCCATTCGTTCTGCCATTTGCCACTGCGCGCCGTCACGCCGGAGGACATCCGCGAGATCGACGAGCGCGATGTCGTGGAAAATCTCGATCTACTCATCGTGGACGAGGTGTCGATGGTGCGCGCCGACATCCTCGACGGCATGGAGCGCTTCCTCCAGATCAACCGGCGCTCGAAGGAGCCGTTCGGCGGCGTGCAGGTCGTGCTCGTCGGCGATCTCTTCCAACTCCCTCCCGTAGTCACCTCCACCGATCGCCCTCTGCTCCAGAGCCGTTACCAGACGCCGCACTTCTTCTCGGCGCAGTGCCTCAAAGGTCTTTCGTTCATCCCGGTGGAGTTGCAGGTCGTCTACCGCCAGCGCGACGCGGAGTTCGCAACGCTTCTGGCCAGCCTGCGCGACGGCGACGATGTCGCGAGCGCGGTCGGCGAGATCAACCGGCAGTGTGTCGGCCGCGCGCTCTCGGGCGAGCATCTGATCCTCGTGCCCACGCGCAAAGCGGCAGCCGAAGAGAACGAGCGCCGCCTGGCCGCTCTCCCCGGGAAGGAGCGGACCTACGTGGCGAAGGTCGAGGGGACGTTCGCGACCGGCAGCGACGACAGGCTTCCGGCGCCGGAGAGGCTCGCGCTGAAACCGAAAACACAGGTGATGTTCACGCGCAACGATCCGGAGAAGCGATGGGTCAACGGCACCGTGGGAATCGTCGATCGGATGCGGGACGGCTCGATCACCGTCCGGCTCACGGACGGAACCGTGCACGAGGTCGAGCCGGTGGAGTGGCAGAACGTCCGCTACTCCTGGGCCGAGAAGGAAAAGCGAATCGTCGACGAGGTCCTCGGCTCCTTCGTCCAGTATCCGCTGATGCCCGCCTGGTCGGTGACGATCCACAAAGCGCAGGGGCTGACGCTGGCGCGCGTGGCCGTCGACTTCGGCCGCGGCGCCTTCGCCGAAGGGCAGGTCTACGTCGCCCTCAGCCGCTGCGAAACCCTCGAAGGCCTCTCTCTGGCGCGCCCCGTCCGCCCGCATGAGGTCCGCTGCAGTACGGCGGCCCGCGAGTTCTACGCGAAGATGCGCAGGAGAGGTCGTGCGAACACGTGATCTTGCCTGGGCTGCGAGATTGCGAGCCGGTGAACGGCCAGGGGCCAATGGAGCGGAATTGACACTGTCATTCCGAGCCGGCGGAACCCCGGAGGGGTGGAGCGCGGCGAGGAATCCCCCGCCACCCCGGGAGTGCGGGGGATCCCTCGCTGTCCTCC
>JADGOA010000359.1 GCA_017883215.1 Thermoanaerobaculia bacterium
TTCATCGGCGAAGTCCGCCTCGAGATCATTGAGGGCTTTCTGATCGCCTTCGCGCAGATCCGTGTGCACAAGATGCGCTCGATGCTGACGGCACTCGGGGTCATCATCGGCATCATCGCGGTGACGCTGATGGGATCGGCGATCGGCGGCATCGAGACGGGATTCGAGCGCAGCATGTCGGTGATCGGCGACGACATCCTCTACATCCAGAAATGGCCCTGGCATCACGTGGACGACTGGTGGAACTACCGCAATCGCCGCAAGATTCAGGTCCATTACGCCGAGGACCTGAAGCGGATCATTGCTCTGACACCGAACTCGCAGCTCGTCACCGCGGTTCCCATGCTCAATACCGTTCGCACGGTCAAGTTCGGCGACAACGAAGTGCGCGGCATCTACACGCAGGGGACGACCGACGAGTTCGTGGTCACCTCGACCACGCAGTTCAAGGAAGGGCGTTTCATGACCGAGGCCGAGTCGCGCGCCGGGCGCAACGTCTGCGTCCTCGGATACGACGTCGCCGAGGCACTCTTTCCGGCCGGCTCGGCACTCGACAAGCTCGTGACGATCGACGGCAATCCGTTCCGGGTCGTCGGCGTGTACGTGAAGCAGGGAACCTTCCTCGGGCTCTTCAGCTTCGATACCCAGGCCGTCATTCCGCTGGCCGCGTTCCAGAAGACCTTCAGCCGGCATCTGGATACGGAGATCCGGGTGAAGATCAAGGATAAGAATCGCACCGCGGCCGCCATCGACGAGCTCACCGGCGACATGCGCCGCGTCCGGGCCCTGCGCCCGGAGCAGAAGGACGACTTCTCGATCAACGAGCAGTCCGCGCTCCGAAGCACCCTCGATCCGATCAAGTCCGGTATCGCCATCGCAGGATTGTTCGTGACCGGACTGGCGCTGTTCGTCGGCGCGATCGGGATCATGAACATCACCTACGTGAGCGTGAAGGAGCGCACGCGGGAGATCGGTACGCGGAAGGCAGTCGGAGCGCGCCGCCGGACGATCCTGCTGCAGTTCCTGATCGAGGCGGTGTCGATCTGTCTGATCGGCGGCGTGGTCGGCCTGGTGCTCTCGTACGCGCTCTGCAAGGCGGTGGCGATGGCGTTCCCGTCATTCCCGCTGGAGTTCTCGGTCGGACTGGTGGCGATCGGGTTGGCCGTGTCGACGCTCACCGGCGTCTTCTCCGGCTTCGCGCCCGCCGTGGCGGCGTCGCGGCTGGACCCCATCGAGGCCCTCAGGTATGAGTGACACGCGCCGCTGGCCTTCTTCTCAGGACTCAGGACTCCCATGAGTTTCGCTGAAGTCTTTCGCATGGCGCTCGGCGCTCTTCGGGTGAACAAACTTCGCTCCGGCCTGACTATGCTCGGCATCGCCATCGGCGTCTTCTCCGTCATCGGCGTGATGACCGCGCTCGGCGTCATTCAGATCTCGATCGAGAACGGCCTCAGCTTCCTCGGCAGCAATCTCTTCCAGTTCGCGAAGTATCCGGTCATCAACACAGGCGGCCATGACGAAGACAAGTACGAAAACCGCCGCAACATCAATCTGGCGGAGGCGCGCGAGTTCCAGCGGCTGATGGAAGGCGAGGCGCAGGCGATCTGCTTCAAGATCTTCAGCGGCGGCAAGTCGGCGAGCTACCAGCGAACGAAGGTGCAGGGGAAGACGATCGTCGGCACCAACGAACATTTCCTCGTGGCAAACTCCTACGCTCTCGGCTACGGCCGGAACATCTCGGCGGAGGACGTCGACCTCGGCCGCAGCGTCACCGTCGTCGGGGCGGAGATCCAGAAGAAGCTCTTCCCGAGCCAGACGCCGCTCGGCAAGACCATCAAGGTCAACGAGAAGCCGTACATGATCATCGGCGTGCTCGCGGAGAAGGGCTCATCCTTCGGGCAGAGCCAGGACGATCTGATCCTGGTCCCGATCACGAAGTTCATGGCCGACTTCGGGCAGGCGAACCGCACCATCAACATCGCCGTGCAATCGACCTCGCAGGCGACGTACAACATGACCCTCGACAAGGCCATCGGGGCAATGCGCAAGGCCCGCGGTCTGAAGGTCGGGCAGGAGAACGACTTCGAGATCTACTCCAACGACACGCTCCTCACGGCATTTGCGCAGATCGCGGGAACGATTCGCATCGGCGCGTTCGTCATCAGCGCCATCGCGCTGCTAGCGGCGGGCATCGGCATCATGAACATCATGCTGGTCAGTGTCACCGAGCGGACGCGGGAGATCGGGGTCCGCAAAGCGATCGGCGCGCGCCGCCGCGACATCATCCGGCAGTTCCTCATCGAGGCCATCGTGCTGTCGGAGGTGGGAGGCCTCGTCGGCATCCTCACCGGCGTCGCAGGCGGGAACGGCGTGGCGTTGTGGTTCAAGATCTCGATGGTTTTCCCGTGGGGATGGGCGCTCACGGGCCTGCTGGTCTGCTCCGCGATTGGGATCGGTTTCGGCTGGTACCCCGCCTGGAAAGCCGCCTCGCTGCATCCGATCGATGCGCTGCGGTACGAGTGAGCGCAGCGAGTCGGGCGCAATTCGGACAGCGTGAGCACGTCGCCGTTGGGCACCGCCGCGCCGTGCCGAACCACGTTGTTCGTCGCGATACCCTTTTTCGAGGCCGCCCACCCGCGGGAGTTCGGCACGGCGCAGCCGTGCCCTACGGCGAGCACATGTGGAGAGGCTGTGCAGAAATCGGGAACGTGGCGATACCAAGCCTGTCTTTTCACCACAGAGGCACAGAGGACACAGAGCAAGAAAGGCAGAAGAACAGTCTCTGTGCTCTCTGTGCCTCTGTGGTGAATTCGATTTGTGCACAGCCTCCGAGCCGGCGAAGCCGCAGGCGGAGCGCGGCGAATGATCTCAAGATGCGAAAAGTTAGCGGCGATTCATGAAAGGGAACATCGCCTCGCGTCTCGCCACGAGGTTCGCAGCCTCGCCGAGGGCGAATTCGTAATCGTCGCGCGAAAGCGCATCGGCAATGAGTGTTGCGGCGGTTTCGGCGGGCATGGCCGCGGCGTTCACGCCGGCCGGGCGGTGAGAGGCGCCGAGCTCGCTCGCTACGGTCGGTGGAATGACCTCGAAGACGCGGATCGAAGTGTTCCGCATCTGGTGGCGCATTGAGAGGGTCAGCGAGTGCAGCGCTGCTTTGGTGGCGCAGTAGACCGGCATGTGCGCGAGCGGCGCGAAGCCGAGGCCGGAGGAGATGTTCACGATCGCGGCCTGGGGCAGCTCGGCGAGGTAGGGGATGAAGAGAGCGCTCAGATGAATCGGCGCGACGAGGTTGATGGCCATCTCCTCGTCAGCCTTCGTCAGATCGCGCTCGCCGGCGGTGAAATCGACGAGCTGCTGGATGCCGGCGTTGTTCACGAGCACGTTCACCCGCGGCGAGCGGCGCCGAACGAGCTCGAGGAGCTCGCGCCGCGCGGCGGGAGAAGAGACGTCGGCTGCCACGGTTTCCAGCTCCGGAATCTGCTGTTTCGCCTCGGCGAGGCGATCGGCGCGTCGGCCGCAGATCAGCACGTCGTTGCCGCGGCGCACGAGCTCGGCGGCAAGGGCCATTCCGATGCCGGTGGCGCCGCCGGTGATGAGAAAACTGTTGCCCGATGTATTCATCGCGCGCAATTGTGCAAGAGCCGGGGGCGGGAAGCGAGGAGGGCGGTGTTACGCCACGCCCCGGGCTAATGCTCTGACGCCCCTTCGGGGCTTGGCTTGCTACCCGCTGAAGCTGCACGCTTCCCGGTCGCGTCGTGAAACTCGATATCATCGCGTCCGTACCTCTTCCGGATATCCTTTCGCACTTCACCGTCAGCAAGGAGAAATGCATGCGCAGAACCGTGCTCCTCGTCGCGGGTATGGCTTTTCTCGCCGTTCCGCTCGTCGCTCAGAC
>JADGOA010000360.1 GCA_017883215.1 Thermoanaerobaculia bacterium
CACAGAGGACACAGAGAAAGAAAGGCAGAGGAACAGTCTCTGTGCTCTCTGTGCCTCTGTGGTGAATTCGATTTCTGCGCAGCCTCTCAGCTTGACGGGGGCCCTTCACTTCTTCGCGCGGGGCCGCTTCGCCGCAGGGGGTTGTGGCGGCGCCGGCTTCGGCGTGACGTCGCGATACTCCGCCGAGATCGTCAGCCACGATTGCGGCACGTTCTTCCGTTCGATCCTCACCACGTTGTGATCGACGGTCAGCTTCTTGTCGTCGTAAGCGATCTCGGAGTGATCCGCGAGTGGGAAGCCGTCGGACGCCAGGAGCGCGTCGTTCGCGCTCCTGGTCATCGCGGACAGTTTCGAGGAAGGCGGCGCACTCGCCAGCATCATCGAGAACAGCTGCGGCGGAATCGACGGATGCCGGGCGACCCATACCTCGCGAGCGTAGGTCCCGGCGCGCATGACGATCTGCGTGGCTTCCGCGCCCTGCATCATTCGCAGGACGCCGGTTCGCGTAACGGTCACGCTGGGCAAGCCCGCCGGCAACGGCTGTGAGGCCGCAGTCCGCGCGGCCGCAAGGAGCGAGGGCAGCGACTCGGTGCGGTACGTCTTCGCAACCTCGTCGACGAACGTCACGTTCCCGTTCTTGAAGTCGAACAGTCGCCATCGGTCGACCTCGTCGCCGCTGCGCGCCTTGTCCTCACCGATGACCAGGGCGTGCGTGAATGTCCTGTTCTGCGGCTGAATCGTCGTCTGAATCGTGACGACGGTCGCCTCGATGGCAGGTTCTCCGCGAACGGCGCGGCGGGCCTGCCGGGGCTGGCAGGCCGCCAGGAGAAGCATCGCAGCGACGAGGAGCGGGCCGAGCAACGGCCGCCGGCCTCGGTCGCCCCTCATACAGCGTTCGCTCATCGCTCGCGCTTCATCCCTTCGCCTCATACCAGCTTCGGCCCCAGTGTGTGTCGACGGCGAGGGGCACGGCGATCGGAAAGATGTTCTCCATCGTTTCTTTCACGATCTCCGCCACCTCGGCTGCGCGCTCCTCCTTCGCCTCGATCACGATTTCGTCGTGCACCGTCAGCAGCATCCGGGCGATGCCGGAATCGAGTCTCTGGTCCAGCCTGATCATGGCCAGCTTGAGGATGTCGGCTGCCGTCCCCTGGATCGGCGCGTTCGTGGCCATCCGTTCGGCGTTGCCGCGGACGGTGAAGGATTTGTTGTGGATCTCCGGGATGTAGCGCACGCGCCCGAACAGCGTCGTCACCTTTCCGGTCGCGCGCGCCTCGTCCAGAGTCCTGTCGAGGAACTCCTGAACTTTCGGATAGCGTGCGAAATAGGCGTCGATGAAGTCCTTGGCCTGACCGGTGGGGATGCCGAGCTCATTCGACAGGCGGAACGCCGACATCCCGTACAGCACCCCGAAGTTGATCGTCTTCGCGGCCCGCCGCTGATCGGCAGTCAGCTGATCCTCGGGAATGCCGAACATCTTCGACGCGGTGGCGCGGTGAATGTCCGCCCCCCGGCGGAAGGTCTCGATCAGATCGGGGTCCTGCGACATGTGCGCGAGGATCCGGAGCTCCACCTGCGAGTAGTCGGCGGAGAGCAGGGCATAGCCGGGGTCGGCGATGAACGCCTTCCGGATCTCGCGTCCCATCTCCGTGCGGATGGGGATGTTCTGCAGATTCGGGTCGGAGGACGAGAGGCGGCCGGTCGCGGCCACCGCCTGATTGAACGACGTGTGCACGCGCCCCTGGCTGTCGACCAGCTGCGGGAGCGAATCGACGTACGTCGACTTGAGCTTGTGCAGCTCGCGATGCTGCAGGATCAGTTGCGGTACCGCGTAGCCGTGGCCGGCCAGCTCCTGAAGAACTTCCATGCTCGTGGAGAAGCTCTTGGTGGTCTTCGTCTTCTTCAGGACCGGGTACTGGAGCTTTTCGAAAAGGATGTGCGCCAGCTGCTGGGGAGAGTTGATGTTGAACTCGGTGCCGGCCTCGGCGTAGATGCGCGTCTCGAGCTCGGCCAGTTGCACGCCCATGGTGTTCGACATCTGGTGGAGAAGCGCGACGTCGATGCGGATGCCGCGATCTTCCATCGCTGCAAGCACGGGGATGAGCGGGATTTCGATCGATTCGTAGATCCGCACCAGCGAGGGGTCGCGCTGGAGATCGGGTTCGAGGAGGCGGTAGAGGGCTGCCGTGACGTCCGACTTCTCACCGAGGTACTGATGATACGGGCCGAGCTGAGAGGCGCCGATCTCGTGGTCGAGCGCGAACAGAGGCGCCGTTTTGGCGATGTCTTTGCGGGAGAGGACGTCCTGTTTGAGGCGGTCGCGCGCGACGTTGGCGAGAGCGTGGCTCGGCAGCCCCGGGTTGATGACGTACGACATGATCATCGTGTCGGCCCAGCGAGCCGGCATCGGCCAGCCGTTCGCGCGAAGCCTGCGCGCCTGCACTTTCGTATCGTGGCCGACGAACACGCGGTCGCTCTCGAGGAGCCGCTTCAGCTCGGCGGACACCTCTTCGCGTCCACCGACGGCCGAGGAGATCGGGATCAGCAGCGATTCCGAGGGTTGTCTGGAGATCGCCGCGGCGATCAGCTCGTCGTAGCCCTCGGCGGTGTTTGATTCGAACCAGATCGCCAGCGGCTCCGCCCCGGCGGCGAATTCCCGGACCGCCTCGGCCGACGTGGCGACCCGGTAGTCCTTCTCGACCGGAGGCGCTTCCGGCAGGAACTCCTGCATCAGCGACGCGAACTCCAGGCGCGAGAAAACCTCGTGGAGTATTGCGCGGTCGGGATCCTGCCGGTGCAGCTTCTCGAACTCGATGTTCTCGACCGAGAGATCGCGCTGGATCCTGGCGAGATCGCGGGACATGTACGCCTGCTCGCGATTTTCTTCCAGCGCCTTCCGCTGCGACGCCTTCTTCACTTCATCGAGATGCGCGTAGAGGTTGTCGAGCGAGCCGAATTGCTGGATGAGCGCCTTCGCTCCCTTTTCGCCGATCCCCGGAACCCCCGGAATGTTGTCGATGGCATCCCCCCAGATCGCCATCACGTCGACGACTTTCTCCGGCGGCAGCCCGAACACCTCTTCGACCCCTTTGCCGTCGTAAAGAACTTCCCGGCCGGTGTGGTAGAGCGAGATTCCTTCGCCCACCATCTGAAAGAAATCCTTGTCCGAGGTGGCGATGACCACCTCGTATCCGCGGTCCCGCGCCGCGCAGGCCAGCGAGCCGATCAGGTCATCGGCTTCCCACTCTTCGACGCCGATGACTGGAATGCGAAATCCGGCGAGGACCTCGTTCACGTACGGCAGCTGGACGGAGAGATCGTCCGGCATCGGCTTGCGATCTTTCTTGTAGTCGGCGAACGCCTCGTGACGGCTCTTTGCCCTGCCGATGTCGAAGGCGACGGCGATGCAGTCGGGATTGTGATCCTTCAACAACTTCCGCAGCATCTGCGTGAAGCCGTAGACGGCGTTGGTGGCGAGGCCGGCGGAGTTGGTCAGCCCGCGGATGGCGTAGTAGGAGCGGTAGACGTTGTTCGATCCGTCCACGAGAAAGAGGGTGGGGCGTTTGTCGGGCATCGGCGGGGCGGATTATAGGAGTCCTGAGTCCTGAGTCCTGGGCGGTCGAGCGCTGCGCCACTCAGGACTCAGAACTCAGCACTCAGGACTTGTTTCTGCCCCAAAACACTCGCGGAGCCTTTCGGCTCCGCTCGTGGTACGTCTGGGGCTGGACCGCTGCGGCCAGTCGGCAGGGCAAGGAAGCTTAGGTGATTAATCGTCCAAAATCGGTCCAATAGTCAAGGAGGGAGCCCGCAGCGGCCACTAGGCGCGAGCGGAGTAGGCTGGACTCGCGCGTCGGCTTCGAATCCGTCGAAACCTTATTCATCGTGATTCGCGGT
>JADGOA010000361.1 GCA_017883215.1 Thermoanaerobaculia bacterium
TCCCGGAGAAGAAGCTGACCGTGTCTTTGGGCTGATAACGCACGTTCTTTCGCCGCTGGGGCGTGAAGCGTTGCCGGCCAACGCTCGCCACGCCCACGATCTCCGGCGGCACATTGGCTTTCAACCACGTTCGAAACTCATCGCGGAAATGCTGCTCTTTCGGTGTGAGATTGAGGTCCATCCTCACCCTCCAATGTCTGCCGCCTGCTGGTGTGTGGCGCGCTGCTCCGCCGCTTCCCACAGCAGCTCGGCGATATCCATGACGCGCATGTCACGGTCGCCTTTTCGCGCGTTGATGCCGTCCTGCATCATCGTCATGCAGAACGGACAACTGACCGCCAGCACGTCGGCGCCGGTCTCCAGCGCCTCGCGCGCACGCTCCTGATTGACGCGCTTGCCGGCCGGTTCGTCGACGAAGCTCATGCCGCCACCACCACCGCAACAGAAGCTCTGGTTGCGGCTGCGCGCCATTTCGATCGGCGCGCTCTGCGAGACCGCACCGACGACGCGGCGCGGTGCGTCGTACACGCCGTTGTGCCGCCCGAGATAGCAGGGATCGTGGAACGTCACGCTCCTCTTCGTTTCGCTTGCAGGAGCGATCTTCCCCTGGTCGACGAGATCGGACAGGAGCTGGCTGTGGTGGTAGACCTCGAATGCGCCGCCGTACTGCGGGTACTCGTTCTTGAAAGTGTTGAAGCAGTGCGGGCAGGGCGTAACGACTTTCTTCACCTGGTACCTCTGCAGCTTCGTCACGTTGTCTCTGGCCAGACTCTCGAAGAGGAACTCGTTCCCGATGCGGCGCGCCGGATCGCCGCAGCATTTTTCTTCGCGACCCAGAACGGCGAAGCGGACGCCGGCCTTCTGCAGCAACTGCGCGGTCGCGCGGATCACTTTCTGGTTCCGCTCGATCAGCGATCCGCCGCAACCGACCCAGAGGAGCACTTCCGCGTCACGCGCGTCGCTGACGAGACGGACGTCGAGCCCTTCCGCCCAGTCGAGCCGGGTTGCTTGTGTTCCGCTGAACGGATGCCCGCGCTTCTCGAGAGAGACAATCGCGTCCTGCATCGAGTCGGGGAATTCCGCCTGCTCCATGACCAGGTGCCGGCGCAGATCGATGATCTTCGGCATCTGCTCGATGAACACCGGGCAGACTTCCACGCAGGCCGCGCACGTCGTGCATTCCCACAACGACTCGGGCGAGGTCGCCGGGACCACCCCGATGATCGGCATCGCGTGGCCGTTGCCGTCGGGGAGATCACGGAGCTGAAGAATGATGTCCCGCGGCGATAGCGACTTGCCGACTGCATGCGCCGGACACGCCGCCGTGCAACGCCCGCACTCGGTGCAGGCGTCGAGGTCGAGCAGGTCCTTCCACGTGAAGCGATCGAGCGAATTGACGCCGAGGACGTCGCCCTTTTTGAAATCGATACTCTTCAGCGATGCGCCGATGGGGTCGAGATTCGCCGTGTAGACATTCAGCGGCGCGGTCAGGACGTGCATCATCTTCGTGTACGGCACCCACGCCAGGAACGAGAAGCTGACCGCGAGGTGAAACCACCACGTCGCGCGATGCGCGATCTGCAGCGCCGCCACGCTCATCAGGGGCCGCGACGCGCGCGCGACCAGATTCCCGAACGGCGACCACGCGCCCCACGGATCGTTCGTCGCGGCGATGCGCCACCCCTCGAGGAGAAATCCCGTCGCCACGATCACGAGCACGGCGGCGAGAATCAGCGCCGCCTCATCGGTGTAGACGAGCTTCGCCGGATGACTGATCCATCGCCGGAGCGCGGCCATAGCGATCCCGACGAGCACCAGCGCGCCGAAGACGTCGACCGTGAACGACTGGAAGTAGAGGTAGAACCAGCCGTGAAGGATGCTCGTGCCGAGGTCTGCGTCGAACGCGACCAGCGTCGTGGCAATGGTCAGAATGACGAAGCCGTATGCGATGAATCGGTGGAACAGGCCGGCATAGCGCTCGCGAGCGGTGAGGCGCTGCGCGATCGCGTGCCTCACGACCAGCATGACGCGCTCGATAGGGCGATCGAAACGCGCCAGCGGCGCCCCGCGGCACCACCGCCGAACGCGCAGGTAGATGCCGTACGCGGCGACGGCGATCGTCGGGACGAGCAGCGCGTACATCAACCAGATGTGCGAGACGTTCCAGTAGATCGGACGCGTGGCCTGCGCAACGTTCATTTTTGAAGTGAGGCGAGCTTCTGTCGAAGCAGCGGTACGACCTTTCGATAGTCCTCGACGATCCCGAAACGACTGTGCTTGAAGATCGGCGCGTCGGCGTCGATGTTGATCGCGGCGATCTGCTTCGCCTCCGACACCCCGGCCATGTGCTGGCTCGCGCCGGTGATGGCGATGGCGAGGTAGAGATCCGGCGCGACCTTCTTTCCGGTCTGGCCGACCTGCCAGGTCGCTGGAGCCCACCCGGCATCGCATGCCGCCCGCGAGGCCGCCATCTGCGCCCCGAGCAATCCGGCCAACGGCTGGAGCTCAGTGTTGAACCCTTCCACGCCGCCGATCCCTCGCCCGCCCGCGACGATGACCCGCGCGTCTTCGAGCCGCGCCTCTCCCTGCGATTCGCTCCTGCGCTCCACGATGCGCGTCCGCGTTGACGGCGCGACCTGCACCTGCGCGCGTGCGATTTCGCCGGCCGCCGGACGCGGCGATGCCGGCGCAAACGATCGAGCGCGGAGCCAGACCACGGCCGGCGTGCGCTTGAGCTCGATCACAGCCTGCGCTTTGCCGCCGTACACCTGACGGACCGCCCGCAGCGTGCCGCCGCCGGCACGAACCTCCACCACATCTCCGACGGCGCTGCCGCCGAGCCGGTGCGCGAGCCGTGGCGCGAGCTCCTGACTGTACGTGTCGTTCGAGAGCAGGATGGTGCGCGCGGCGATCTCGCGGCAGATCTGCACCAGCGCCTCGAGGTACGTCTCCGGCTGGTACTCCGCGAGCTCGCTCTGATCGGCGACGATCACGCGGTCCGCGAACTGCGCTGCGAATGTGGCAATGCCGGTCGTGGCGCCGCCGATCACGATTGCGACGAGCCTTCCGCCGGTGGCGTCGGCGAGACGCCGCCCCGCGCCGGCCAGCCCCTGCTCGGCCTTGTCGGCGCGAGTCGAAGAAAGAATGGCGATGGCAACGTCGTTCATAGCTGTCTCAGAGCGCGCTCGTCACTTCGACGAGCCGGCGCGCGAACGCATCGACTTTCTGCTCGAACGTGTCGCCGCCGACGAACTCGCACCGGGTCTCTTTCTGCGGGATGAGCAGCTCGGAGACTTCGTAGTAACCGTTGCCGGCCCGCACCGCGGCGGCGTCAATCGATAGATCCTCGACGCTCCACGTCGTCAGCGGCTGGCGATGCGCCGTCATCACGTCGCGCACCTTCGGGATGCGCGGGACGTTGTGCTCCTGATTCGTCACGGTCAGAACGAGCGGCGGTTCGGCTTCGAACACTTCCCATCCGGACTCCGTCTGTCGTCGAACGCGAAGCTTGCCGCCGGCGCTTTCGACGTCATCCGCGAATGCGATGCATGGCCATCCGAGCTCCTCCGCCAGCAGCGCACCGGTCTGTCCCGCGCCCCAGTCGCCGGACTCCCGGCCGGCGAGGATCAGATCGAAGCCGCCGAGCTTGCGCGCCGCTGCGGCGAGTACGCGCGCCACGCTCAGCGGATCGGGATTCGGAGTGCCGTCGTTGATCACGAGCGCGGCCGCGTCGGCTTTCATCGCCAGCGCTTTTCGGAGCGAGTCTTCCGCGGTGGCCGGCCCATAAGAGAGGACCGTGATCCTCGCGTCCGCGCCCCGGTTGCGGAACTGCAGCGCCGTTTCGAGCGCGTTCTCGCAGAAGATGTTCGTGACGAGATCGGCCGAG
>JADGOA010000362.1 GCA_017883215.1 Thermoanaerobaculia bacterium
GTGGCGGGGGATTCCTCGCCGCGCTCCACCCCTCCGGGGTTCCGCCGGCTCGGAATGACAGTGTCACTTCCGCTCCAGCGGCGCCCGCGCCGTTCGCCCTGTCAGGATGACGGAAGCGTAAGTTTTGAGGCACTGACGGCTGGCCTCACCCAACGGCGGCGAGGAGGCGCGCTTCGAGGTCGCGCAGCAGTTCCTCCAGGCGGGGGATCAGCGCCTGGGCGGATTCGAAATCCGCCTTGCGCCCGCTCTCTTCGACGGCGGCCGCGACCTCGGTCGCTTCCGTCGGGAAGTTGCTCAACGATCCTTTCAACTTGTGCGCGGCCTGGTACAACGCCTCCGCATCGCGGCGATCGATCGCCTCGCGAATCGTGGACAGCAGGCGCGGAGTCTGATCGACGAACGCGGCGGTCACGCGCGCCAGCAGCTTCGGATTGCCCCCGACGGCGGCGACGATCGGATCGGGAGTGATGCCGCCGAGGATTGCAGCCAGCTCGTGCCGGTCGACCGGCTTGGTCAGAACGGCGTTCATGCCGGCATCCAGGCAGCGCTGGGCCTCCTCCGGCCTCGTGTGGGCGGTCATGGCGATGACCCACAAGTCCGCGCCGCTGTCGAGCGCGCGGATCTGTCTCGTCGCTTCCAGTCCATCCATACCCGGCATCTGCACGTCCATGAGCACGGCGTCGAACCGTTCCCGCCGGATCAGCTGCAGCGCCTCCATGCCGTCGGACGCGACGGCCACTTCATGCCCCATCCGGCGGAGGGCGTCGGTGGCGAATTCCTGGCTGATGGGATTGTCTTCGACCACGAGAATGCGCAGGGGCGTGTCGGCGGTGCGCGGACCGGCCACCCGCGCTGTGGCGCGCGGCTGCTCGAATCCGAGGGCCACGCCCATGGCTTCGATCAGTTCGCCCTCGTCCACCGGGCGCGTCACGGAGACGCCTCCAGCCGGCTGCTGTAGCGGCGAGGCGATCACCACGAGCGGCGAATACCGGTGGCGCGGTTCGGTGGTGATGAAGCAGGCGTAGCGTTCGTGCGGTACTTCGTCGAACCAGGCGAAGTCCTCGACCGCAAATCCGCGCCCGCGCAGCGCACCGACGATCGCGGCGCGCTCACGTTCGTACCGGTCCACGACCACCACGGTTCCCTTGAACGCCTCTTCCCACGACGCCGCCGCGGCAGGGGTGACGTCGTCGCCCTCTGCCGCGACGCTGAACGTGAAACGGCTGCCCTCGTCGATCTGGCTGGTCACCTCGATGTGCCCACCCATGGCCTCGACCAGCCGAGACACGATCGACAGCCCCAGCCCCGTCCCGGCATAGCGCCGTGTCCGTGAGGCATCAACCTGCGTGAACGGCTCGAAGATCAGCCGCTGCACCGACGCATCCATCCCGATTCCGGTGTCCGTCACCTCACCGTGCAGTTGCAGCTTGTTGCCGTCGCCCCTCTCGCAACGGATGCGGACGGCCACTTCCCCCGACTGCGTGAACTTGATGGCGTTGCCGACCAGATTGGTGAGGATCTGCCTGAGGCGCAGCGGGTCGGTCCAGACGGCCTCCGGGACGTCGTGCTCGACCGAATAGCTGAGGACGAGCCCTCTCGACGCAGCCGTTACGCCAAGCGGCTTCATCGTCTCGCGCATCATCTGGCGGAGGGAGAAATAGACCGGCTCGAGCTCCAGCCTGCGGGCCTCGATTCTGGAGAACTCCAGGACGTCATCGATGGTGGAGAGGAGCGACTCGGCGGAGCGCTGCGCCAGCTCGATATGCCGGGCGCGTTCCGGTGAGGTCTCGCCGTCGCGGGCCAGCTGCATCATGCCGATGACTCCGTGCAGAGGGGTGCGCATCTCGTGCGACATGTTCGCCAGAAACTCGCTCTTGGCTGCGTTGGCCTCGTCTGCTTTGGCGCGGGCGTCGTGAAGATCTGCCGAGCGCTCCTCGAGTTGTCTGATCAGATCGCGCGACATGCGGCCGGCGTCTCGAATCCGCCAGCGTCGCTGCTCGGCGGTCCGCGCCGTCAGCGCTATGTAGATACCGCTGACGATGATGAAAATGAGTTTCACCGTGGCCGGCGTAAAGTCGAGATGCCTCAAGTCGACGAACCGAACCCAGGCCACCATGCCGGCGTAGCAGATCGTTCCCCACGCCAGAAAGGCCAGACATCGCCGGAAGGTCGTCTGCGTCTGGTCGGCCACGCGCATCAGAAGAATGAAGAAGAGGCGGCTATCCTCCGCGCCGGACATGTAGATGGCGTACGTCCACATGACCATGTCGGCGCCGAGAAAAAAGAGGGTGGCATCGCGTGCGGCGAAGCGGTCGGTGGCGACCAGCGCCACCCACGCGAGCAGGCAATACGCGGCCAGGACCACAGTGGCGGTCAACCAGGCCTGGTTCGACTGCAGGCCGAGGAAATAGCGGTTGTTGAGGAAAATGCCGAGGGAGACGAAGGCCAGCCCGATGACACGAAGAATCGGAAGGTCGTGCAGCGCGAGGCGGCGATACTGCTGGCGTCGCCGTCGCTCTACTTCATCGGGCTGAGCGATTTCCGTCATCGCTGGCGGTCATGATTCCACGGCCCGGTTGCGGAGCCTCCGCTGGAGGATCGTCCGGACGTGGGGAATCAGCACTTCCTTGCGGATCGGTTTGCGCAGGAAGTCGGCCGCGCCGAGCTCGAGGCTGCGCGATTCCACTTCCGGTCCGGGAATCCCGGTAATGAAGAACGCCGGAGTGTCGATCCCCTTCTGCACCATGATCTCGAAAAGGCGCAGTCCGTTGAGGGTGGGAATGTTGATGTCGAGGATCAGCAGGTCGAACGTGCGGCGGGCGATCTCCATCAGAGCATCGGCTCCATCGGACACGATGACGACCTCGTAACCCGCTTCGTGCAGGTATCCCTCGATGAGCGCGGCGGAGACGGCGTCGTCCTCGACCACGAGGATGAGCACCGGCGCATTGGCGGCCTTGGAGACCTCGCGCGGCGCAGGCATGAGGGCCAGCGCGGCCAGGATCTCCTCGCGCACCCTTTGCGTCTCCGGGCTGGGCTCGCGCCCGAACTCCCGCCGCAGAACGTCGGAGCATTCCTCGTAGCGCCTCAGCGCCGAGTCGGCACGTCCCTGCTCGAGCTGCAGGCGCATCAGGGTCCGGTGCACGACTTCTTCAGTGGGGTCGAGAGCGAGCAGACGGCTCGCCGTTTCCACAGCGTTCTCCCACCATCCTGCTTTCACCTGTGCGGCCAGAAGGCGGCCCAGGGCCGACACGGCGCTCCGCCAGTACGTGAGCCGCTTCTCGGTGATCCAGTCGTCGAAGGCGCCGCTCCCGCCGCTGATCCCCTCGAGAAGATTTCCGCTGTACAGCTCTGCGGCAGCCCGCATGCTCGTCACCGACTGTGATTCGAGAAGGCGGTCGAAAGCCCACGAATCCGTGGAGACACGTTCAGGATTGAACGCGATCGTGTTCTCCGTCTCGATCAGCGCATCGGGCGCGCAGCGCAGCGCATGGCGGAGATCCCCGACCACCTGACGGACGCGCCCGATGTCTGCTCCCGCACCGATGATCATGTCGGAAGCCTCGCGCAAGCTCGGCTGCCGCGGCGATTCCAGACAGAGAAAGATCGCCAGGGCCTGCGTTCTCCGGCCGCTGAGAGCGATCGGATGGCCACCATCGTCCGTGACCGAGAATTGACCGAACAAACGGATGCGAATTTCGCTCATGAGATGGTGACCAGAGGGTAGCACAGGGTCGGACGTCGCGACTGAACTAAGGATATACACCGTTGGTCGAATAGCGATCAGTCGAGATCGGAATGACGGCAGGTCCTCCGCTCACGCTCGGGATGACACGGCCAGCTGCCAGTCATGCCCCATGCCTCATGCGCCC
>JADGOA010000053.1 GCA_017883215.1 Thermoanaerobaculia bacterium
GTGGCAATGAAGACGTGCCCAACGAGCGGTGGCGCTGCTGCGACCAGCTCCTCGAGCCTGACCCGCTCCTCCGCTGGCAGGCGTGGATTGAGCAGGAGATGGTTCTCGGCACTCGACCAGTCGACGATCATCCGAGCCTCTTCCACGGGAGCGATTCGAGCAGGTCGTCGAATCCGAAACCCGTGCCTGCAGGAGGGAGCAGCCGCGTTCCGTCGAGTTTCATCCTCTCCATGAAAGCGTCGGATTCGTAGAGAACGTGCGTCGCCAGGCCGCAGGTTGCGGTGATTCCGCTCGCAGCCGCGACGTACGCCGCGCCGAGCTGACCCACCGGATGGTCCATGTACGACGTGATGACGATTTCTTTCTCGCTTCGCGGCAGATCCTGCACGGCGGGCTTCACGACGAGTACGTCCACCCCGGCGGAAGCGTCGCCGCGGTCGAGCGCGAGACGAACGCCGGCGCGCTCGCGCAGACCGCTCCAGACCTGCGGGTCGTAAGGACACGGATCCTCGACGAAGTCGATCGCGCTGCGAATCTCAGGTGACAACGACTCCATGAAGGAGAGGAACGCCCCCGCGTCCAGCGTGGCGTTGAAGTCGAGCCGAAGGCGATAGCGGGCAAGGGAAGCGCCGAGGCGAGAGCCGGGCGACATCTTCACTTTCACCGTGTCGAACGCGGAGGGAATGTCGCCTCCCGCCAGTGGCCAGTGGCTCGGCGGAATCGTGAGTCCCTCGAACAGGCTCCGCGCGCGGCGTCGGGCGTCGCCATCGAGCGCGGCCAACGCCAGAGAACGCCGCGTCAGCGCGCTCGTTTCACCGCGACTGAGAAGATGCAGCTGCTGGTCGACAGCCGCGTCGCCGAGCTCGGGCCACGGGTGAACATCGGCGAAACCGTCGCCCACACGAATGAGTGCCCCCTGCCGTGCGGCGTCGGCAGCGATAGCGCTCAGGCGGCGCCGCGGCACGAGCTCGTATCGCCAGTACCAGATGTCCATCACAGCGCCGTGGCGACGACGAAGAGAATCCCGAACAGCCACTGCAGCAGACCGGCAAGGGCAAGGCAGCGATTGAGCTCGCGCCCGCTGCTCGCGAACACGCGGTGGATCAGACGGAACGCCACCAGCATGGCGATCAGCGGAATGAGCATCCTGTCGGTGCGCCGCAGCTCCGCGACGAAGAACTGCGCGAGGAACGGCGCGAACGCGAAGAGCGCGATCTCGTAGCGCGAAAATTTCTCGCCCAGCCGGACCGCCAACGTTCGCTTGTTCGTTTTCCGATCGCTCTCGACGTCGCGCAGATTGTTGATGACGAGCAGAACGGTGGCCAGCGATCCGGCGATGAATCCGCCGAGCAAGACCTCGGCCGAGATGGTCAACGCCTGGACGTAGTAGGACCCTCCCACGGCGACGAACCCGAAGAAGATCATCACGAACAGCTCGCCCAGGCCGTTATAGGCGAGTGGATACGGGCCGCCCGTGTAGATGTACGCGGCCGCGACGGAGGTGAGACCGATGGCGAGAAGCGGCCACCCTCCTCGCAGGATCAGGGGGATTCCGCACAGCGCGGCGATGGTGAAAAACACATACGCAGCGCGCAGCACCTGATCGGCCGAGATGAGGCCGGCCTGCGTCACGCGCGTCGGCCCCAGCCGCTCGACCGTGTCAGCGCCTTTGCGGAAGTCGAGCGCGTCGTTGACGAAGTTCGTCGCGATCTGGATGCAGAGCGCGCCGATGAGCGCGAACGCGAACATCGACCAGAGAATCGGCCGCGGCGCGAGCGCCGTGCCGATCAACACCGGGACGACGGACGCGGAGAGCGTCTTCGGACGCGCAGCGAGAAGCCAGGGCTTGAGCATCGATTCAATCTACTCTCTGGCGAGACTAGTCCTGAGTCCTGAGTGCTGAGTCCTGAGTAACGACGGTCGCAGGTCACGACTCAGGGCTCAGGACTCAGGACTCAGGACTCAGGACTTCGTATCTCACGGGAACCGCGGAAATTTCTTGAAATCAGGCTTCCGCTTCTCGACGTACGCATTGCGTCCTTCCTGGGCCTCTTCGCTCAGGTAGTAAAGAAGCGTGGCGTCGCCGCCGAAATCGAGCAGGCCGATCTGACCGTCGCAATCGGCGTTCATGGCCGCCTTCAGGAAGCGGAGCGCGGTCGGAGCGAGAGCCAGCATTTCGCGGCACCATTTCAGCGTCTCCTCCTCGAGCTGCTCGAGAGGAACGACGGCGTTGACGAGGCCCATCTCCAGCGCCTGCCTGGCGTCGTACTGCCGGCAGAGGAACCAGATCTCGCGCGCCTTCTTCTGTCCGACGATGCGGGCGAGGTATGACGAGCCGAGGCCCGCGTCGAACGAGCCGACGCGAGGGCCGGTCTGCCCGAAGCGGGCATTCTCCGCGGCGATGGTCAGATCGCAGACGACGTGCAGCACGTGACCGCCGCCAATGGCATAGCCGGCCACCATCGCCACGACCGGCTTGGGCATACTGCGGATCTGCTTCTGCACGTCGAGAATGTTGAGCCGCGGGATCTTCTCCTTGGGGTCGACGTAGCCGCCCTTGCCGCGAACGCGCTGGTCGCCGCCGGAGCAGAATGCCTCGTCGCCTTCTCCGGTGATCACGACCACGCCGATGTCGCCATCATCGCGGGCCATGTCCAGAGCCTGCTTCATCTCGGACACGGTCAGCGGCCGGAACGCGTTTCTCACCTTCGGCCGGTTGATGGTGATCTTGGCGATGCCGTCGCCGGTGCGCTCGTACTTGATGTCTTCGAAATCGTGGAGTTTCCGCCATTTCTCGCCCATAGCGCGGGCACACTAACGCGCGATGAGGAGGTTCGCAAGCGGACGTTGTCGGGGATTCGGCGGGCTGTGCAGAAAGTGCAGCTGAGCGCCGGCTTCCAGGGGGAATTCACCACAGAGGCACAGAGAGCACAGAGGACTAGATGAATGTTTATCCGTCTTTCTCTGTGTCCTCTGTGCTTCTGTGGTGAAAGACTTTTCAGAATGACAGTGCGCCGCTGATCACGACGACACGCCGAGGAACTTTCCCATTCTCTCGACGAAGCGCTGCGGCTGGTCCCACATGACGCGATGGCCGGCGTCGGGACAGACCCACAGCTCCGCATTGGGAAGCAATTCCACGGCGCGTTTCCCCTCAGCGACGTACTTCGCGTCGCGTGCGCCGGCGATCCAGAGCAGCGGGATCTCGATCTCGTGCAGCCGGGCGGCCACCGGCGGCAGCACCGCCGGCGACCATTCGCGAAGCGCAGCTGCGAGCGCGCGGCGGTCGAAATCGGATTCCTCGCGGGGCACCACCTCACCGTCGAAGAGCGGCTGAGCGTTCCAGTCGTGCATCAGCTCACGCCAATCGTCGCGCTCGAACCTCTGCGCCCAAAGCTCGTCGCGCTGCCGGCGCGCGATGCGTTCGGCGGGGTCGTCGATGCCGAGTCCGGCGGAAACGATGACGGCCCGTGAAAACGTGGCTCCGCTGAGGAGCGCCTGCAGCGCCAGGCGCCCGCCCATGGAGTAGCCGACGATGGCGTCGGCAGCGGCAGCCAGCAGCGGCAGCGGATAGGTGCGGAAGAGGTCGACGGCGCGGATGTCGAAACCAGCCTGTCGCAGGAAATCCCAGTCGCGGGCCTCGCCGAGAAAGCCGTGAATGGCGACGGTTACGCCCACAGCGCCTCGTACTTCTGCCAGACGCGCCGGCTGGCGTCGAGATCGGGGCCGAGCTCCACGACGTTGGCCGAGATCCCGAACATCGACGCCCAGGAGTCGAAGCGAAGGTCGTGGACGTTGTCGATGAGGCGCGCTCGCGTGGCGTCGCTGAGCGTGCGCAGCGAGCCGACGCGCTCGAAGATCCGTCCACCGCGATTGTTCACGACGACGATGCGAAAACGCATCCCGCGATCGAGCTGCGGCACGATCCACGGAGCATTCATGTCGTAAAGAGCCGTGAGATCTCCGACGATCGCGACGTTCTCGACCGACGGGTCGCACTGGCCGAAGAATGTTGAGAGCTGTCCATCGATGCCGTTCGCCCCGCGGTTGGCGGCGATCTCAAATCGCCGGTCGCGGGCGGCGGCGAGATCCCACTCCCGAATGGGCAGCGAATTGCCGAGGTAGACGCGCGTTCCGGCGGCGACGTCGCGAGAGAGAGCGCGGAACATGGCGAGCTCGGACTGCGGCTCGTCGTCGAGGATGCTCTCGAACCGCGAGCGCATGAGGCGATCGAGGTCGTAGAGCCCCTCGTCGCGATCGCGGCCGCTGACCGGGACGCTGGCGACGGCTTCGAGCGGCCACACCTCGCCGCGGCTGAGGCCGCGGAACGGCAGCGCGCTGAAGCTGATCACCGGCAACTCCTGACGGCTCTCGTCGAGATCGCGCCAGAAGCGGAGCGTCGGGACCATGCCGATGCGGATCACGCCGTCGAACGAGCCCCGACCGAGAATCCGTTCGCCGGAGGTGAGCAGCAGGTCCTTCAGTCCGCGGTCTTCGCGCAGGCCCGACAACGGCTCTGCGTAGACCGGCGCGTTGAGGCGGCTCGCGAAATCGCGGACGAGATCGCGCTCTCCTCGCCGCAGCTCGCCGATGATGACGACCGGACGTCGGAACTCGATTCGCGCGTCTTGCCTCGTCGGCGCGCTCAACGGCCCCTCATCCGGCCTTCGGCCCCCCTCTCCCCGCTCCGCGGGGCGAGGGGGCTCGATGCAACTGCTTCGGCAATCGAACGTTTCGAGATCCTTTTCCCCCGCGCCAGCGGGGGAGAAGGTGGCCGAAGGCCGGATGAGGGGGCTGCCCACCGATTCATTTCGAAGTACCGGCTCCACGGCCGCGTCAATCAACGGCTCGTCGAAGTCGACGTTGAGATGCAGCGGCGACGCTCCGTCCCAATTCGCGATGGAAATCTCAGCATAGGGACCTAACAGGCCTTCCTGCTCGATCGACTGCGGCGCGCCGGTCCCGCGATATCGCCGCGGCCGGTCCGCCGTCAGGAGGACCAGCGGCAGGCCGGAATAGTGCGCCTCGATCGCGGCGGGCAGGAGCTCGGCGACGGCAGTTCCGGAGGTTGTCACGACGGCGGAAGGCCGTCCGGTCAGCTTCGCGCGTCCGAGCGCGAAGAAAGCCGCGGACCGCTCGTCGACGAACGAATAGACGCGAAGCTCCTTCGACGCACCGAGTACGGCCAGCAGCGGCGCGTTGCGGGAGCCGGAGCAGGCGCAGAAATCGCGGACGCCGAGCCGGCAGACATCCGCGATCACGCGCCGGGCTTTCTCGACGTTCGTCATGACACGGCTGAGCGCCGCGGCTCCTCGGTCTGCGCCAGGCCGAACATCGCCTTCACCTGTTCGCGCTTCTGTCGCAGCTCCTCGAACTCGCGCTCCAGAACGCTCTCGGGAAGCAGCCCGGCACCGGAGCCGATACGGACCCGATCGGCAATCCAATGCACGTTGCGGATGGCCACCAGCGCCAGCGCCGAGTGATCCTCACGCTCCAGGCCGAAGGGAGCGCCGAAGGTACGGCGGCGCACGTTGCGATCGGTTTCGCGCAGCCACCGCTCGCCGGCTTCTGTGCGCGGCGAGACACCGAGAGCTGCCGTGGGGTGGAGACGGCGGACCATGTCGGAAAACGACATCTTCTCCCCGTCGCTCTCCTCGAACCAGATTCGCGTGGCGAGGTGGGCGATGTTCGGCAGCTCCAGCACGCCCAGGGCGTCCACCTCGACGTTTCCGAAAGGGGCGAGCCGCCGGATGATGTCATCGACGACGAGCCTGTGCTCGCGCAGTTCCTTCGGGTCGCGCAGCAGTTCGGCGGCGCGATCGCGCGGCCGCGTGCCGGCCAGCGCCATCGTGGCGTACCCGCGCCCGTCCGAGCGGAAGAGCACCTCCGGCGTCGCCCCGATGACCCCATGAGACTGATACGAGTACCCATACGCCCAGACGTCCGGCGGCATCGAGGAGAGTTGCGAGAGGAGGTAGGCGCGGAGATCGCCGCCGGTGAGGCGGCCCGACTCGAAGATCGCCGGGACGATCTTCTTGAAGTCGCCGCGCAGCATCGCCGCGCGCGCGGAGTCGAAGAGCTGCGAAAAAACAGCGATGGCCAGCGGCTCCCAATCGATGTGCGGCGGCGAGGAGGAGGGAAAGCGCCCCGCCAGCTCACCGACCGTCATCTCTTCCCACGTTGCGGGATGCCGCCAGGGGCGCGGGTCGTCGAGAAAGAAATCGCTGATGAAGAAGGCCGGCCGCTCGGGACGGCGAAACGGCAGCTGCTCAAATGGTCCCCATCCGACGAAGACGCGCCCGGGAGCGGTCTGGATGAAGGCGAAATCACCCTGGCCGTACATCGCGGGGTGGATTGTATGCGGAACCACCCGGGGGGTCGGGGCTCGGGGGTCGGGGGTCGGGAGAGCGGTCACGAGCGGAGACTGATCGAACGTTCGTTGCCGCTTCCGGCCTCCACCCCGACCTCCGAGCCCCGACCCCCGTTTGCCTCTGGCTTCCACGTGTGGCATCGTCCGCCGCCGTGGCGAAGGACGACTATCGAGGGCCGGAGGCCGATCGAATCCGCAGCATGTTCGGATCGATCGCCGGGCGTTACGACCGCGCGAACACGGTGCTCTCGGCGGGAGTGCATCACCGCTGGCGGGCCAGGGCGGTTCGTTTCTCGGGAGCCCGGGAAGGGGATCGCGTTCTCGATTGCGCGACCGGCACCGGCGATCTGGCTATCGCTTTTCAGAATGCAGTCGGCGACCGCGGCGAGGTGGTCGGCACCGACTTCACGCCCGAGATGATCGAAGTGGCGCGGCAGAAGAACGCGCGCATTCAATTCGACGTCGCGGATGTGACGCAGCTTCCGTTCGCGGACGGAAGATTCGACATCAGCAGCATCGCCTTCGGCATCCGCAACGTGAACGATCCCCAGCGCGGTGTCGCCGAGATGGCACGCGTCGTCCGCAGCGGCGGGCGGGTGATCGTTCTCGAGTTCGGCCAGCCGCGGAATGCGCTGTTCCGGACGCTGTACGACTTCTACAGCCACAACGTTCTCCCGCGCATCGGCGGCGTGGTGACCGGCGAGCGCGCCGCGTACGAATATCTCGAGCGCTCCTCGTCGCGGTTCCCGTGCGGCGAGGAGTTCGCGAAGCTGATGCGCGCGAGCGCTGCCTTCGATGCCGTCGATTACGTGCCGCTGACGTTCGGGATTGCTTACCTGTATCGCGGCACGAAGGCGTAGCGAGTAGCGAGTAGCGAGTAGCGAGTAGGGGACCACGAACTTCTACTCGCTACTCGCTACTCGCTCACACGGCCGCTCTATACTTCGACGATGGTGTCCAAATCCTCCGCAGTCGAAGTGTTCAAGTTCGGCGGCGTCGCCGTCGGCAGCGCCGAGGCGATTCGCGTAGCAGGCGAGCATGTGAAGAGTGCGGCGCCGCGCCTGCTCGTCGTCGTCTCGGCAATGAACGGGGTAACGGACCTGCTGCTGTCGGCTGGAGAGGCGGCGCTGCGCGCCGAGCGCATCGAATACATCACGGCCTCCAAGCAGTTCGAGGTGCGGCACAACGGCATCATCGACGCCCTGATCGCGCAACGCGAGCGCGCCGAGTCTCTGAAGCGCAAGGTCATCGACGCGGCATACGAGATGCGCTCGATGTGCGACAGCATCTCCGTCCTTCACGAGTTGACTACCCGCGCGCAGGATGCGCTCGTCGCGCGCGGGGAGCAGATCCTGGCCCGGATCTTCGTCGGCTACCTCCAGGAGCTCGGAATCGGCGCCGCCTACGTCAATGCCTCCGAAGTCATCTTCACGGAGCGGCGGCTGGGCAGCCTGTGGCCGAACTTCCGGCAGTGCGACCGCGCCGCGAAGAAGGTCCTCCTGCCGGCAATCGAGGCCGGAAACGTGGTGGTCGTGCCGGGCTTCATCGGCAGCGGGCCGGACGGCGAGCTCGTCACGCTCGGCCGCGGCGGCTCCGATTTCTCCGCCGCCGTCATGGCGCGCGCCATCGGCGCGAGCGCGGTGACGCTGTGGAAAGAAGTCGAAGGCCTCATGACCGCCGATCCGAAGAGCGTTCCATCGGCGCGCGTGATCCCCGAGCTTCACTACCGCGAAGCCGGTGAACTGGCGTTCTACGGGGCGAAAGTGCTGCATCCGCGGACCATGATTCCGCTCATCGAAAAGGGCATCCCGCTGTTCGTGCGGAACACGTTCAAACCCGAGCTCACCGGGACGCGGATCGCCGGCGATGTCCGCCCGGGTGCGTATCCGGTCAAGGCGCTCACGGCCATCCGCAAGCAGGCGCTGATCGCCATCGAAGGGAGCGGCATGATCGGCGTTCCCGGCGTGGCCGGCCGCGCATTCACCGCCCTCTCACAGGCCGGCCATTCCGTTTCGATGATCAGTCAGGCCTCGAGCGAGGCGAGCATCTGCTTCGTCGTCCCCGACGCGGAGGCCGACCATGCTGTGGCGGCGGTCGAGGAGGCGTTCGCATACGAGCGCCAGCTGAAGCTGATCGACCGCATTCACGCGAAGAAGGACCTGGCCCTGCTGGCCGTGGTCGGACTGGGGATGAGGGGCCGACCCGGCATTGCGGCGCGCACGTTTTCAGCGCTGAGCGCAGAGGCCGTGAACATCATCGCCATCGCGCAGGGCTCGTCCGAGCTGAACATCACCGTCGCCGTCGCCGAGCAGGATGCGACGCGAGCGCTCGTGGCATTGCACGAGGAATATCAGCTCGACCGAATCCGGCCGCTCGCCGATGTGACGACCAGACAATCGAAACTGACTCTGCTCGGCTATGGGCAGATCGGTCGCGAGCTCGCGCGGCAGCTCGCCGCACAGGACAAGCACCTCCGCAGCGAGCTCGGGGCCGACATCCGGATCATCGCCGTCGCCGACCGCTCGGGCATCAAAGTCGAGGAGAAGGGATTCTCCGCGCCGGCGCTGGAGCGCTTCGCGCAGCAGAAGGAATCGGGCGGCAAGCTGTTCGACCGCACTTCTCCGCTGACGCTCGAGCAGATGCAGCGCATCATGCGGGACGAGCTGTGGCTTCTCCCGTCGCGGCGGCCGATCCTCGTCGACCTCACGTCCGACGACACCGCTCCGTTGATCCAGGAGGCGCTGGAGCGCGGTTTTCACGTCGTTCTGGCGAACAAGAAACCGCTCGCGGTTCCGCAGCTCGAATTCGACCGCCTGATGCAGACGTCGAGAGAACGCGGCCTGGCGCTGCGGTACGAAGCGACCGCCGGAGCGGGCTTACCGGTCCTCGATACGCTCGCCAAGCTGAAAGAGGCGGGCGATCGCGTCGAGACGATTCTGGGCTGCTTCTCCGGGACGCTCGGCTTCATCACCACGGCACTCGAAGACGGGGCGGCCTTCAGCAAAGCAGTTCGCCAGGCGTGGGAGGCCGGCTACACCGAGCCCGATCCGCGGGACGACCTCTCCGGGATGGACGTAGCGCGGAAGGCGCTGATCCTCGCCCGCACCCTCGGACGGCGTGTCGAGATCGGCGACATCGCGCTCGAGCCGCTGTTTGGCGCAGCCGTCGACGACGCCGACCCGGCCAGGTTCATCGACAAACTCGGCGCTCTCGATGACGAATTCGCCCGCCGCGTAGCCAGCGCGCGGAAAGAAAAGAAAGTGCTGCGCTACGTCGCGCGGATCTCCCGCGGCGGCATCCGCGTCGGGATCGAAGCCGTGCCGGAAACGTCGCCCTTCGGACGGCTGCGCGGCACCGACAACCAGGTGGCGATCTACTCGAAACGCTACGCCACCAACCCCCTCGTCGTGACCGGGCCGGGCGCCGGCGCTTCAGTGACGGCCGCCGGCGTGCTCAACGACATCGTGGCGATCACGATCATGGAATCGAAGCGCCGCCCCGCCCCTGCCAGGCCGCGGAAACGACCGGCGAAGCCGAGCGCCGCGGAGAGCGTCGTTCCGTGAAGGCGACGGCCTTCGCGCCGGGATCGATCGGCAACGTCGGACCGGGATTCGACGTGCTGGGTCTCGCCGTCGAGGGCATCGGCGATCGCGTGACCGTCGAGCTGACCCCGGCTCCATCGCGCGTAGCCGGCGTGAGCGGCCGCGATGCCACCCTCGTCCCGCGCGATCCCGCCCGCAACAGCGCCGCGATCGCCGCGATCGCCTGGTTGCGCGCTCACGGCGATTCGCGCAACGTCATCGTGACGATCGACAAAGGGCTGCCTCTCGCCGGCGGCCTCGGCGGAAGCGCCGCCAGCAGCGTCGCCGGCGCGTATGCCGCAGCGATCGCCGGCGGTTTCGACCCGCAGCCGCTGGAATTGATCAGCGCCGCTCTCGAAGGAGAGACTGCCGTCGCCGGACGGCATCTCGACAACATCGCCGCGTCCGTCTTTGGAGGGCTGGCGCTGTCGCGTTCGATCGATCCGATCGACGCAGTAGCGATTTCGGTGCGTGAGCCAT
Organism: Thermoanaerobaculia bacterium; assembly: GCA_017883215.1. Taxonomy (GTDB): domain Bacteria; phylum Acidobacteriota; class Thermoanaerobaculia; order Gp7-AA8; family Gp7-AA8; genus JAJXWV01. The sequence goes on from JADGOA010000053.1 coordinate 10,432, forward strand.
GGTGGGTGGCGCTCGCCACTCCCGCGGTGCGTGTCCAGACGAAAGCGGCGCGGGCGATGCTGCCGGAGACGTGGCCGCGCACCTCGTGGGTGCAGCAGATGGCGAACACGACCGCCCTCGCGCATGCGTTCGAGTGCGGCGATTCCGAGCTTCTGGGGCGGGCTTTGGACGACCGCTACGCAGAGCCGTTCCGCGCCAACCTCATCCCGCACTTTCTCGATGTGAAGCGAGCGGCCTTTCTCACCGGCGCGTTCGGCTGTTCGATCAGCGGCTCGGGACCGACCGTGTTCGCAATTACGGCGGATGAAGCGACCGCTCAGCGATGCGCAGCCGCCATGCAGACCGCCTTCGGTGAGATCGCATCGACGGCGCATGTGGGACCGATCGCCCGTCAAGGGGTACGTGCAGTTGATCCCGAGCGGAGCGAGGGATCAATTGCCGCGATTGACTCCTCGCTTCGCTCGGAGTGAACTAACCGGAAAATGCAACGCCTCCAATGCATCGCCTGCAGCAACCACTTCCCGATCGACGAGGTGCGCTACACCTGCGACTGCGGAAACCTCCTCAGCGTCGAACGCGACACGCCGCTGCCGGAGCGCAGCCTCTTCGACTCCCGACGCGCGAATCCCCGCACGCAGGCCGACCAGAGCGGTGTGTGGCGTTTTCGCGAAGCGCTGCTCGACATCGACGAGGCGTCGATCGTCACGCATCCCGAAGGGGCCACGCGTCTTTACGAGCGCCACGGCATCTGGTTCAAGCACGAGGGGGAGAATCCGACCGGCTCGTTCAAAGACCGCGGCATGACGGTTGCGCTGACACAGGCGGTGCGGCTCGGCGCGCGCGCGGTCGCCTGCGCCTCGACAGGGAACACCAGCGCGTCGCTTGCAGCATACGCGGCACAAGCCGGGCTGCAGGCGATCGTCTTCGTACCCAGCGGCAAGATCTCCGCCGGGAAGCTCGCCCAGACCCTCGCCTACGGTGCGCGCTGCCTGCAGGTGCGCGGCGATTTCGACACCGCCATGCGGCTCGTGCGCGAAGCGTGCGATCGCCTCGGCATCTACCTGCTCAATTCGATCAACCCCTTCCGCATCGAAGGGCAGAAGACCATCGTCTGGGAGCTCCTGCAGGACCTCTCGTGGAACGCTCCTGACTGGATCGTCCTCCCGGCCGGAAACCTCGGCAACACCAGCGCGTTCGGAAAAGCGCTCCGCGAAGCGCGCACCGCTGGATGGATCGATCGGATACCGCGGCTCGCCGCGATTCAGGCCGCGGGCGCCAACCCGTTCTACCGCAGTTTCACGGAAGCGTTCGCGACGCGCCATCGAGTCACCGCCGAGACCGTCGCCAGCGCGATCCGCATCGGCGATCCGGTGAGCTACGAAAAGGCGGTCACCGCGATCCGCGAAACGCGCGGCCTCGTCGCAGAGGTGAGCGACGAGGAACTGATGGCCGCCAAACGCGAGATCGATCGGATGGGCATCGGCTGCGAGCCGGCATCCGCAACCACTCTCGCCGGCGTGAAGAAGCTCCGGGCCGCGGGAATCATGCGAGAGGGTGAGCGCATCGTCTGCGTGCTCACAGGGAATGTCCTGAAGGATCCGGACGCCATCATGCGCAATGTCGCCGAGGAGCAGGTCGTGGAGATCGAGCCAACGATCGAGGCGGTGGAGCGTATCGTCGGGAAGTAGGGACGCGCTGCGGCTCTCAATACGCCCGTCATCCTCAGAGGCTGTGCAGAAAGTTTTCACCACAGAGGCACAGAGAGCACAGAGGACCAGAGGGGGAGTGCTCCTCTGTCATTCTCTGTCTGTCTCTGTGCTCTCTGTGCCTCTGTGGTGAAAAACAGTACCGCTATCGCGACGCTCCCGATTCCCGCACAGCCTCTCAGGATGACGGGATGAGGGAGTCTTGCTGAGCGCCCCTACAGGCAAGCAGACCGGTACAATGCCGCCGTGCGGAGGATCGCTACTGCTGCTCTCGTTCTCGTGCTCCTCGCCGCATGCAATCGAAGCCCGACCGCACCCGACGAGAGCTCACGTCCTCACGGCCGGCTCTCCGGCATCGTGACCATCGGACCGAACTGTCCGGTCGAGCAACCGAATCAGCCCTGTCCCACGCCGCCGTCGGCGTACACGCTGCGGAAGGTGCTGGTCTACACGCCCAATCGCTCGACCCTGCTGTTCACGGTGGACATCGACTCGCAGGGGCTCTACTCGATCGACCTGATCCCCGCGGACTACGTGATCGACCTCAAGCCGACAGGCATGGACCGCAGCCCCGACGTCCCGGCGAACGTCACCATCCACGCGAACGTCGTCACGCGCCTCGATATCCGGATCGACACCGGACTGCGGTAACGAGTCCTGAGTGCTGAGTCCTGAGTGGGTGAATCTCTGGTCGCCGGGTCCCTCGGGCAATCCGGTGACTGGGTGACCTGGTGACCGGATCCTCGACCCGCTCTACTCAGGACTCAGGACTCAGGACTCAGGACTCAAAAACAGAGTGGCGCCGTCGTGCACGCGCACGAGCGACGCCACCTGCGGAACTGGATGTTGGCTGGAGCGTTATGCCTTGAGGTGCTTGTTGACCAGCGCCGTCATTTCGAACATCGAGACCTGATTCTTACCGCCGAAGATTTTTCGCAGCTTGTCGTCGGCATTGATCATTCTCTTGTTCTGCTGATCCTGAAGACCGTGGGCCTTGATGTAGTCCCACACCTTCTTCGTGACTTCGCTCCGCGGCAGCGGCTTGTCGCCGATGATCGGAGCGAGGTCGGCGCTCGGCGTAACTTCAGCTGCCAGGCCCTTGCCGCCGCCCTTGGAACCGGTACCCTTTGATGTCGCCATGTCGCCCCTTTCACTACGTTTTCAGCCGATTCTGTCCGAGATACGCACGCTCGTCAAACCGGGGAGCGAGTCTGAGACAATAACCAGCGGTCTCAGCGGGAAACTAGTGGCCTGAATTGGCCACTCGGCAGCAGGAACGACGAGAGAAGTGCAGATCAGGGACGCGACCACGGTGACTATCTGCGCACGGGACGGATGATTCCCGCGGCCACGGTCGCGTAGGTTCTGTCATTCCGAGCCGGCGGAACCCCGAAGGGGTGAAGCGCGGCGAGGAATCCCCCGCCACCCCGGGAGTGCGGGGGATCCCTCGCTGTCCTCCGCCGCTCCGCGGCTCCGGCAGCTCGGGATGACAGGCTTGGCTCGTGTCATTCGAAGCCGGCGGATCACACCGCCTCTTGCACCGTGATGGCGTCGACAACGCCGTGGCATCCGTACAACATCGGCAGGATCTTCCCGGCGCTGTGTTTCCGGCGGAGATCGGCGACGACGTTGGTGCCGAAGCGGTAGGCCGGCAGGTACATCCGGCCTAACAGGGGATGGCGCCCCCACGCTCCGGAGAGCTTGTCGGCGCGCTCGTCGGTGACCAGGTAGTCGCGCCTCAGCTCCGCCGCCACGTCCTCTTTGGCTCGGCCTTCCTTCCACGTCAGGTACGACGACTGGTTCTTCGCGTCGTCCTGAAGCAGCGCGAGAAGGAGTCCGATCTTCAGGTCTCGGTCGGGAATCTCGTCGAGCTCCGTCACCCCGTAGGCGATCAGGATGGCGTTGTTTGCGATCCCCTCGAACAGCGCGGCGGCACGCGTGTTCATGGTCAGGACGGAGGCCTCGAATCCGAGCCGGCCACGAAAATAAAGATCCTGCAGATATGCGAATGTCGTCACGTGGCCCGGAACGACCTCGTGGCTGACGAGCTGCTCGAACTCGGGCAGCGAGATCTGCAGCGCCGCGTTCAGCTCGTACGTCGCTTCGTACTGCGGCGATCCATCGGCATTGCGAGCGCGTCCGATGTAGTTCATCGATCCGGAAAACCAGGCGTTCTCGATCGGGAGAAATTTCACGTTCGC
>JADGOA010000054.1 GCA_017883215.1 Thermoanaerobaculia bacterium
ACTGTTCACGCTGACGGCGAAATTCGAGAAGACGCCGGGCTCGATCGACACGCCGCCGCCGCGCCTTTCACAACACACCTGCGAGGTGCTGGCGTCGCTCGGCTATTCGGACGATGACGTCGAACGGTTGCGCAGCGCGGGCGCCATCTGAGCATCGGACGCGGATGGTGAGAAGGAGTGCGGGCGTCTCGCCCGCCGTCGCCGGGCGTCCCGCGCCCGGCGACTGTCTCAGGCGATCAAAGCGATCCGGCGCGGGACGCCGGATCGCGGCGGGCGAGACGCCCGCACTCCAGTACACCCCGGAAGTCTCGTCAGGCGGCGAATGGGAACAGCCGGCCGTGGCCGACGATCGGACGAGGACGTCCGATCGATGCGGACGAGGACGTCCGCACTCCTTGGAGGAATTACCGCGCGGCCGGAGTCATCGCGTCGCTGCGACGATTGAGAACGCGCAGGACCTCCTGGCCGGTCGGACTCGACGACAGCCGCTGCAAAACCTCATTGATCGAGATCGGCCCCTCGTCCATCGGCACGAGTCCGTTGGTGTCGATGATCTTCGACGCGTTGCACAGGTCCACCGCCAGGGGGCGTTTCCGCCCGTCGACGTACATGACCACCCCGGGAGCGAGATCTTCCGTCGCTTCGTAATTCGCGAAGTCGCTGATCAGCAGAGAGACCGCGTCAGTTTCGTGGTCGTAGAAGTACTTCATCGCCAAGCATCCGTTCTTGCTCATTCTCACATAGTCGGTCGCTGGAGTGAATCGAACGTAAGGCGTAGCGTCATTCAAGCGCAAGTAAGATCAGTCCGAGCCCCGACGCGTACTGCCGATGAGTGATTCCCCTACTCACTTAGAGGTTCACACGGGTCATATCGGGGTAGCGGTCGCCCGCGGCCGCGCCGGACGGAGCCGCGGCATCGATGCGTCCGAGCTCCTCGGGCGTGATCTCGATGTCGGCAGCTGCGATGTTCTCCTCGAGGTGCGGAATCGTCTTGCTGCCGGGGATCGGGACGATGTCTTTGCCGCGCGAGAGAACCCAGGCAATCGCCAGCTGTGCCGCCGTGACGCGCTTTTCGCGGGCGATTTCCTCGATTCGACCAACCAGGTCGATGTTTTTCTGGAAGTTCGCTCCCGTGAAGCGCGGGTTGTTGCGGCGATAGTCCGTCGGCTCGAGATCGTCCAGGGTCTTGATGCGGCCGCTTAGAAACCCGCGGCCGATGGGGCTGTAGGCGACGAAGCCGATTCCGAGCTCTCGAACCGTGGCCAGGATCTCGTCTTCGGGATCGCGCGTCCAGAGCGAGTACTCGGTCTGCAAAGCGCTGATGGGATGGACGGCGTGAGCGCGGCGGATCGTCTTTGGTGCCGCTTCCGACAGGCCGAGGTAGCGGACTTTGCCGGCGCGAACGAGCTCGGCCATGGCGCCGACGGTCTCTTCGATCGGCGTATCGGTGTCGACGCGATGCTGGTAGTAAAGGTCGATCGTGTCGATGCCGAGGCGCTTCAGCGACGCATCGCACGCCGAGCGGACGTATTCGGGCCTGCCGTTGATGCCGATCCAGCTCCCATCCGCCCGCCGCTCGTTGCCGAATTTGGTGGCGATGACTACCTGATCGCGGCGGTCGCGGATGGCGCGGCCGACCAGTTGCTCGTTTGTGAACGGGCCGTACATGTCGGCTGTATCGAGCAGAGTGACGCCGAGGTCGATGGCGCGGTGAATCGTATCGATGGAGCGGGAATCGTCGCTGGTTCCGTAGAACTCCGACATCCCCATACAGCCGAGCCCGATTTCAGAGACTTGAAGTCCGTGAGTGCCGAGGTTTCGCTTGCGCATGATGCGAACACCATTCACGGAACGTACCGACGAAGAGGCGTGGCGGATTCTTCGGGGGTGACGCTGAGCTGTGCGAATACCTTCGTCAGGTCGCGCGCCTCTGCGTTGCACACCTCGAAGGTACGGCAGAGCAGCTCGACGAGGTGGCGCTCCACTTCGGCGGAGATGGTGAATCCGACGGGCGGCTGTTCGGGACTGGTCGTGTCGATGCGCCGCCACCGCCCGTCTGTGAGCTCGCAACGGCGATAGCGGCCGCTCGTGGAGCCGTTGTTGAACATCTCCACGTTGATCGGCGTGAGGCCGCGGGCGTTGGCGATCTGCTCGTTGATGGCCCGCACGACGTGCCGCGACACCAGCTCGCGCAGCGCGTTCGCGGAGCCGTGGTGCGGCTGAACGAGACGGATGCCGCTCTCGTAGCGGGTTTTCGCCGAGGGGCCGTCGAACACGCGCGTCATCAGTGAACGCACGACCTCACAGTCGTACTCGATCGACTCTTCATCCCAGCGGAAACGGAGCCGGTGGGCACTGGAGGGTTGGATGCGTGCATCGTGGGCGACGCGGGCACCGATGACGGAGATTTCGATCACCGAAACCTGCACCACATCGACCTCTCCGCGAAGAGAGGGATTCAGCTGTACGCGGCCGAAGCGCCGCCGGTCCTCGGGTCTGTCGTTCACCGTAACAAAAATTGTAACCGAAGCCGCGTGCAATGATCAGTGATCAGTGAGTGGTACTCGCGCTACACGGTGCGAGTGGCGAAGGTCGAATACGACTACGAGTTCCCGCGCTGATTTTTTGAGACCCCCTCTTGGAGAGCGGACATTCCTGTCCGCGGCCTGCGGACATTCTTGTCCGCGGGCTTGGGTTCAGCGCCCTTCCCATTCAGCGGCCGGACAGGAATGTCCGCTCTCCGTGCGCCGGCATCCCGCTCCTCACCCGTTCACGTCGATGACCACGCGCCCGCGCACACGGCCGCTCAGGATGTCCTCCGCGAGCTCTGCGATCTTCGACAACGGCTCCGTGCGGCTGATGGCGCCGAGGATGTCGCGATCGACAGTTCGCGCAATTTCGCTCCATGCCTCGATCCGCTGCGGCTTGGGCGTGTTGATCGAGCAGACGCCGAGCAGCGAAACGTTCCTCAGGATCAGCGGCCATACGGTCGTATCGAGCTCGTGCCCACCGGCCATGCCGCAGCAGGCGACGGCGCCGCCGTACGCGGTCTGGGCGAAGACGTTCGCCAGCGTCTGACCGCCGACCGTATCGACGCCGCCGGCCCAACGTTCGGACTGCATCGCCCCTCCCTTTTTCGCGAGCTCATCGCGCGGGACGATCGAAGTCGCGCCGAGACTGCGAAGGTACTCTTCGAGCTGGACGCGGCCCGTCGACGCGGCGGGTTTGAATCCGCGGCGCGCGAGCAGATGCACTGCGATCGAACCGACGCCTCCGGCAGCACCGGTGACGACGATCTCGCGGTCGGAGGGCTCTACGTGATTCCGTTCGAGCGCGAGAACGCAAAGCATGGCGGTGAAGCCTGCAGTCCCGACGCGCATCGCCTCTTCGGCTGACAACGGATCCGGAATCCGCACGAGCGCGTTCGCGCGGACGCGTTGAAACTGCGCATATCCACCCCACTCCGTTTCGCCGAGTCCCTGCCCCACGGCGAGCACCCGCTGGCCGGGTTTGAATTCGTCGGACGACGACTCCAGGACGGTTCCGGCGAGGTCGATCCCCAGCACCATCGGAAAGCGCCGGATGATCTTTCCCTTCGCGGTGAGGGCGAGCGCGTCTTTGTAGTTCAACGACGAGTATGCGATCTCGACGAGCACTTCGGCGTCGCGATTCAGGTCACTCGGGTGCAGTTCCTCCGCCGCCACGGAATAGCCTTTTTCGTTCTGTTGCGCCACCAGTGCGAGGAATGGATCTTTCACGGGAACCTCCAGGGCGATTGTATGCGCGGGGGGCAGGTGAGACACACAGAGTTGTCGCTCTTCGGGGCGGCACTGTTCGTGGAGGCGGAAGGGGCGGGGATCTGGAGCCTCGACGCGCTCATCCGAGGTAGAAGAGCAGCGAGCGCGTGATCAACGAGAGGACTGCGGTGGCGGCGAAGGCGATGTCGATCTCGCTCCAGTAGCGGAAGCGGGGGGCCACCTGCCTGCCGAGGCGCACGGCGATCACAGCTGCGGCCCAGACGAAGAAGATCGGTCCGAGCGGATTCAATGCGTTCGCTTCGGTGAAGGCTCCGCGGCCGATCGCGGCGAAGCTCCGCGTAAGCCCGCAGCCGGGACATTCGCGGTGGAGAAGGATCACGCTCCAGCAGAGCCGGGTCGTTGCGAGGCTCGCGGGAGGAATCTGAGCCGCGACGAATGCCGCCACGACTGCGGTACACGCGACGGCCAGCGCGAACAGATCGACGGGGGTGAGGCGGCGGGCGGGCATTCGCGAGGCATTGTCGCAGAGGAACGGTCACCGGGTCGCGAGGTTACGGGGTCACGAGGTCACGAGGTCACGAGATCACCGGGTCGCGAGGTCACGGGGTTACGAGGTCACGAGGTGCCGAGATCCGAGGTCCACGGGCGTCTTGGCAACTTCGAGACGGTGGAACGCAACCGCGTGACGCGGCTGCTCGCTTCGCGCGAGAGTTCAGCTGCGCGGCTTCATCACCAGCGTGTCCTCTTCTGACGGATCGACCTCCGCGCCTTCCTTGACGCACCGGCAAACGGTTATCGACTCGTCGATCCGGTCGAGAAAAGAGACATTGATGGTGACCGTGCCGGAGCCATGGCAATAGGGGCAGTTCGGATCTGGACGCCGTTCGCTACTCATATTCGTCTCTCCTCGGTTGTCACGCCGAGCGCTGCAATTGGCTGACCAGTGAGACGATCTACCGAGTTGCTCAGTTTGCGAGGATGACTCAGAGACCGACTCAGCAGCCGCCCCATGCCTCATGCCCCATGCCTCATTCGGCTCAACACTCAGTCCTCAGCACTAAAAAAGAGGGCCGGCGGTGGGGCGCCGGCCCTCGACTGGACGAGTGGTGGAGCGTCAGGGCCGAATCGAAAGATGGTCCTCGACGCGTGTCACCCCGGGAGCGGCCCATGCGGCCTCGACAGCATCCTCATGCTCAGCCCATGAACGAACGCGCCCGCGGAGAATGACGCGGTCTTCGGTCGTCTCGACCGAGATGTTCTTCGCGTCCAGCTCCGCGTTGCGTCGGAGGGCGGCCTCGATCTTCTCCTTGACCTCGGCGGCATGAAGTCGCGGCACGACGACGATGTTGTTCGTCAGGCCACGCACGCCGAGCAGATTCCGGACCGTCTCCTCCGCTGCGCGTTTCTGGTACATCCACTCGACTTCGCCCTCCAGCGTGAGCCATCCACGAGCGACGGTGACTTTCACCTTCTCCTTCGGGACAGCGACGTTCCAATCGAGGGCGCTGAGTGCACGCTGTGCCATGTCGGCATCTTTCGGCGTGTGCACCTCGAGTGTTTTGACTTCGATGTCATTCGCGACAGCCTCCACCCCGGCCACCCGTTTCGCCGCTCGCTCGGCCTGCCATTTCTCCGAGTAGCTTTCGACGGCGCCCGTCAGCGTGACGACTCCATGGTCTGCGGTGACACCGATTTTCGACGCATCGAGGCTGGGCTCCCACTCCAGCTCGTCCAGCACATCATGTTGCAGATCTTTGTCGGTCTTCATCGAACGCATCTCCGATGCCGAGTCGAACGTAAGTCGCTGCTCTCGATCGCGAGATGCGCCGGCTCACGGATGGCGATGTCCCTGGATGACTGCAGGCGCGTACCGGAGGTCACACGACGGACCGCAGACTGCAGAGCGCCCGACGCCTTCGCCGGACGATTCTGTCGGGCGCTGCGCGCCCTTCTACGCTGAACCACGTCTATGCCGGCGGCCTGACGGCCGCCGCTAAACTCTTTCGGCGGCTCCGTCACCTTTGGCTATGCGCTCGGTTTAAGAGCGTTTCTTTGACGACGGTCGGCCTCTCCCGCGGGAAGAGAGACGACAGCGCGGCGACCCGTCTGTGGTCCGCGGTCTGCGGTCTGCAGTCCGCAGTCCGCCCTCAAGCCACTTCGATCAGCTTTTTCTCGTCGATGTGCTCCTCGAGCACAGCCTTGCGCACGATGGTCATTACCGGGCATCGGGCGAAGCGCGTGATGCGCTCGGTTGTCGTGCCGATCACAGTTGCCTCGGAGAACATCCGGTGCTGCGCACCGATGGCGATCAGGTCGATGTTCATCTGCTGCGCCGTAGCCAGTACGATCTCGGCGGCGTCTTCGCCCGTCGCCATGACCTGCTTGTACGAGCAGTGCTTCTGCACCTGCGGATCGACCCACTGCGAGAAGGCCGTCTCCACGGACTGGACGTGCTCGTCGCTGACCTTCTCCGCCACGTGAATCACGACCAGCTCGGCGTCAAACGCCTGGGCGAGCGCGCAGGCGTGGATCAGCGACTCGCGGGCGATACGGGTGAAATTGACAGGACAGAGGATGGTCTTGATCTGCGGCGCCCGGTCGGCATTCATCAGCCCCGGGGTGACCGTGAGGACAGGTGTGTCGGTGTCATGCAGGACGCTCTCGGTGACGGAGCCCAGGATGGCGCGACGCCAGCCGTGGCGCCCGTGAGTGCCCATGATGATCAGGTCGGCACGCGTGTCCTTGGCCGTGCTCACGATCGCCCGCGCCGGCGCGTCCTGAATGATCAGGGCATCCGCCCCCCTGGGAACGTTGTTCTTCACGTACTCGCGGAGCTGTTCGCCGAGCTTCTGCTTCGTCTCGGGAGCATTCTCGAGGTAGTAGCCCATCGGGAGCTCGAGGAGGTCGACTGGAAAGTAGAACTCGTCGGCAAACATCATCGTCAGGGCTGTGCCGAGCCTTTCCTGGAACATCAGAGCGTAGCGAAGAGCGAGCTTCGCGAAATCACTCATGTCGGTAGGTACGAGAATCCGGTCGTAGCCGAAGGTATCCATGGTTTCTCCTCGCAGGCACACGATGCGCCGCTGGCGACGCCAGGCGCCACGATTAGGACCACGAGCCGACGTGTGGCGGGTCACAGGAAGGAGCGAGGCGGCAACGGAAGGCGGACCGCGGACCGCGGACCGCAGATGGCAGAAGTGACCTGGCGTGCTTTCCGCCTTCGCGTTCTTCTGCGGACCGCGGACCGCGGTCTGCGGTCTGCGGTCTGCCTTCTGCGGTCCCACCGAGTAGCCGCGATCACCAACGTGACGTGCCGTGTCGCATCTCGCGACACCAGGGGTGGACCTACCTTCCTCGGCGGAGACGGTGATGAGCGTCCTGATGAAAAGAACGATCGGCGAGATCGCGGCTGCAAACCCCGATGCAGAGCGACTCTTCGAGATTCTCGGAATCGACTACTCCTGCCACGGAAACCTCTCGCTGAGGGAAGCGTGCGGCGCCGTCGGTCTCGACCCGGAGAAGGTCCACCGGTCGATCGACCAATTGCCCCGAGGCGCGGAGGTGAACTGGCTCGAACAGCCGGTCTCAAAGCTCCTCGAGCATCTGCGTGACGACAGCCATCCGGCGCTCGGATCCGCCATCGGCGCCGCGGCGGCGGCCCTGGCGGCGGACTGCGCAATCTGCAGCAGCTATCCGCACAAGGTGGCGCGGCTCCGGGTGGCCTTTGGCGCTCTGGCCGACCGGCTCCGGCCGCACATGTCGCGCGAAGACCACATCCTGTTTCCGCTGATCGAGCATCTCGACGGTTGCTGGACGCGCGCCGAGCATCCGACGATCCAGTTCGCGGGCGGGGTCGGAGGCGCAGTTCAAACTCTGATACTCGACCACGGCGCGATGATCGCGCACCTCGACGAGGTGAACGACGTGGTGGGGGAGATCATCGATCAGCCGATGCCCTGCCGCCAGCTGATCGAGAGCCTCCGGGCGCTCGATCACGAGTTGCGCGAGCACATTCATCTGGAGAACAACGTCCTCTTCCCGCGCGCGCTGGCTCTGGACGCCGCAGCGGTTCCCGAGCACGCGATGGGCTGAGGAGGAGGGGATACATGAAAGAACACAGCCCGCCGCTGCTCCAGGACATCGACGACACGCGCGAGTTCGTGCGCGAGCTTCGCGAGCACGCACATCGTGCGAACGGCTCGAGCCCGAGGTTGTCGGGCGGCGACGTCGACGCGCGTTGGGACCAGGCCGAGGCGTCAGGAGAAGAGACGGCGGCCGGCAGTGCACCGACCCCCGATCAGAGCCTCGTCGATGAGATCGGGGACGCGTGGGGGATCGTGTATCAGCCGGGCGAGGAGCTCAAGATCGGGCCGAAGGAGGAGGCCCGCGACGTTCATCGATGGGAGCTCGATCCCGCATCCGCGGAAGACTACGGGGAGCGCGCGCGGGAGCACGAGCTGAGCGAGACCTTTCTGCACATGACGCACTCAGGACATCAGCCGCACCGCTGAGGCGGAACGGAGGATTGGAGGCTCTATGCTCGTCAAGGAAATCATGACCGGGGAACCGGCATTTGCCCGGCCGGAGACGAAAATTCGCGACGTCGCCAAGATGATGGCGGACTTTTCGTGCGGCGAGATTCCGGTCTGCGACGATCGCGGGGTGGTCGGCGTGATCACCGACCGCGACATCGCCTGCCGCGGATTCACGCAGGGGCTGAATCCGCTCGATGTCTCCGTGCGCTACATCATGACCTCGGGAGTGGTGACGATCTCGGAGAACGAGACCACCGACCGGGCCCTGCAGGTGATGAGCGACGCGCGCATCGCCCGGCTTCCTGTCGTTCGCGACGGGCAGCTGGTGGGCGTCGTCTCCGCGTCCGACCTCGTCGAGCACATGCCCGACAACAAGGTTGCCCAGCTGGCGAGGCGAATTGCTCATTCCCGGCATCTGGCGACGACTTGATCCGCATCCTCACGCGCAGAGATCAAATGATGAATGCTGGTTCGACAACGGGGTGTCACGTGCCACGCCTCACCGTGAGCGCTGGGGGCGGTCAGCGACTTCACCCGTCGATCGAGCGATTTTGTGAGACACACATGTTGCAGAAAGCGGATGAGAGATCCGTCCGTCGCATTCGGTTGCTCGTCGCCCGCGCTTCACAGGACTGCGGCGCCATGCACCCGCAGCTGTTCGAGCTCGGCGCGGTTCTCGATCTGGTCCTGGAGCGGAATGAGATCATCGCTGAGGATCTGCAAGAGCTGGAAAAGCTCGCCGGGTTGATTTCCGACGAGGCGGAGGATTGCGTGCGGACGCTGCACTGCGATTTCGTCCGGCGCGATCTGGTCTGCGAGCTGCGCGAGCTCAATGAGCGTCTGGGCGAGAGCCTCGCGGCGACGCGCGCCACACTTGTAACCGCCGGCGGCAATGGAGTGTGACGTCTGAACTGGTACCAGGTGGCGACGGGGTCGGTGGCGTGATCGAGGTGCGCCGACGCAAGAAGCGATGCCGCGGACGGCGCGAAGCCGCCCGCGGTGAGTGTCATTCCATTTGGCGGGTAGTCAGAACATCGACGGCCGCTTGCGCAGGGGGCGGCGCGCGAGGACCTGACGTTCTCGAGCCGGCGCCGGATGTGTGCTCCCCTTGGAGAGGAGAGTCAGCAGATCGGCCGTGGTGAGAATGCCGATCAGTTTGCCGCCGTCGACGACCGGGAGCGATCCGACGGCGTGACCGGTCATCATGCCGGCGGCTTTCCGGAGCGTAGCGTCGGGCGGAATGGTTGTGACGTGGCGAATCATGAATTCGTTGACCTCTGCTTCCTCGGGAGCCCCGCGCAGGTCGCCATCGCCCACGATCCCCACGATCGTGCCGTGCTGCTCGACGACCAGTTGGTCGATGTCGAACCTCCGGAAAAGCTCCTTCGCGTCGGCGACGGTCTCGCGTGGTGTGACCGTTTTCACCTTCGCGCTCATCACGTCTCTCACTCTCATGAGGCCTCCTGGCGCGGTATGCCGCGCCTTTCGAACGTAGGCCCGGCCGGGAAGGCCGACGATGGCTGCAGTCACGAGGCGGTGTGTTTTGGTGAGTCCGGAGAGTGTGGCGGGCAGGACTTCGATACCGTCCCTGCTGCTGCTCACGAATGTTGGTGACCGCGGACAAGCCGGCTTTGCGGCGGCGGCACGAGATTTCGTCAGCGACGACTGCTGGGATCCGATCACGCGGCCGCATCCGCGGGTGGATCGAGGCCTGGCGGTCAGGAGGATGCGTCCATGTCAGTCAGGGACATAATGACTCCGAACCCGATCTGCTGCTCGCCGGAGATGAAGCTCGAACAGGTCGCGTCGCTCATGCTCGAGCACGATTGCGGCGAGGTTCCCGTCTGTGACGGCGCCAAGCTGGTCGGAGTGATCACCGATCGCGATATCACCATGCGAACAGTGGCGAAAGGTAGAGATCCCGTCGGCGTGGCCGTGCGGCAGGTGATGACGCCGAAGGTCTTCACCGTGCGTGCGAGCGACAACATCGAGAAGGCACTCTCGATGATGGAGCGTCGGCAGGTGCGCCGGCTGCCGGTCGTCGACAGCCGCGGCAAGCTGGTGGGAATCATCTCCCAAGCCGACATCGCCGAAAAGCTCTCCGAACAGAAAACCGGCGAGCTGCTCTTCGAGATCTCGCATCCCATCGGGAAGAAGCCGCGAAGAGTGATGGTGTAGGGGAGCAAGTAGCCAGCAGGGCATGTGCGAGTCACTTGCGGCCGGAGGACGCTGTCAGCGCCAGCTGCCGTAGGGCACGGCTGCGCCGTGCCGAACCGCGTGCCCGGCGGCCTGAGCGTTCCACCGCCCACGGGAGTTCGGCACCGCGCAGCCGTGCCCTACGGCGGATTCATGTTTCTTCCAGAATCGGTTGTTTGCCACCCGCCCGCACGCCGCGAGAGACCTACTTCGTGAGAGTCCGCAGCGCCGCGCGCAACAGAGCGCTGAACTCCGCCTCGGGCCCGAGCTCCTGCCGTGCTTTCTCCAGCGCGGCGTCCGCATGGGCGGGCTTGTAGCCGAGGTTGACCAGCGCCGAGTGAACATCCTCGTCGGTGGAGGGGCGTGACGCTGAGGGGGCGGCAGGCTGGTGGGGGCCGAAGGCGAGCTTGTCGCGAAGCTCGAGGCAGATGCGTTCCGCGGTCTTCTTGCCGACGCCCGGAATCGAAGAGAGTTTGCGCGCATCGCCGCGCGCTACCGCGTCGGCGAGGTCCGGCGCGTCGATGCCGGAGAGGATCTTCTGCGCCAGCGTGGGACCGATCCCGGAGATCGAGATCAGCTTTTCGAAGGCCAGCTTCTCTTCGGACGTGGCAAACCCGTAGAGCGCCAGCGCGTCCTCGCGCACGTGCGTGTAGATCTCCAGCGACGCGGCCTTCTGACCTTCCAGCCGGTAGTAAGTCTGCAGGGAGATGTGAATGTTGTAGCCGACACCGCCGGTGAGCACGACCGCGCGCGTGGCGTCCAGATACCGAAGCGTTCCCTCTAGGTAGGCGATCATTCAGGGGAGAGTTTACCGTGCTCTCTGCCGCATCCGCCGCCCGCCCGGTTGCTCAGTTACTCAGTTGCTCAGTTGTGGCGAGCGAAGTGAGCAACTGAGCAACTGAGCAACTCCCGGTCCCTACCCGCTGCGCCGGCCCTTCTCCTCACGAGCCGTGGCCGGAACGACGAGCACCGGCACCGGCGAGCTGCGAAGTACGGCTTTGGTCTTGCTGCCCACCGGGAAACGGCTGATCACACCGGACGAACCCATGACGATGAGCTGCACTCCGCGCCCGGCGGCAGCGACGATCTCCTCCTCGATGAGCCCGCGGCGAACCGTTTTCGTGGCCCGCACTCCGGGCGGCAATTCGAGCGAGGCGAAGCGTCTCTGCACCCAGCGTCTCACCGCTGCGTGCAGATCCGAGTCGCGGCTGAACCCGTAGAGGCCCGCCTGGAGCGCCACGCGGATGTCGCTCATCTCCAGGACAGCGAGCAGACGAAGGCTGGCGCCCGTCTGTTTCGCGAGATCGATAGCGACGCGCAGCGCGCGCAACGAGTGTTCCGAAAAATCGAGTGGTACGAGTATGCGCCGCACGATCATGACCAGATCTCCCACGCCAACGGTATCGCAGGCGGCCCCTCCGGTCACGGACACGCGCGGGGTTGGCTCGTGGGCCTTGGCTCTCGCCGCAGGGCACGAGGTGGAGAGCGGACATTCTTGTCCGCTGCCGACGGACATTCTTGTCCGTCGGCTAACGAGCTGGCGCAAGCCCTCGGCGATGCACGGCCGCCCGGCGGCCGGACACGAATGTCCGGCCGCTGCGGACAGGAATGTCCGCTCTCCACACACAGTGATCCGAGGTCGGCGAATCGCTAGAACAGTTTCCCGGCCAGGGTCGGTTCTTTGTCGGTGCGCGTGCCGATCTTCACCGCGCTGGAGATCCGCGTCACGCCTTCCGCATGCAGCGTCTCGTGCACGCGTTTCACGGCGGCGAGAATGTCGTCGAGCTCGCCTTCGACGTTGGTCCCGAACGCGTGCAATTGCACCTGCAGTCCCGATGTCTTGAGGATCTCGTGCGCTTTCTTCACGTACTCGCGGACGGAAACGCCAACGCCCAGCGGGATGACCTGGATCTCAGCAGTTGCTTTCATCATTTCCTCCGCCAGCGCGTTCCCTGCGCGGTGTCTTCCAGAATGACGCCGCGGGCCAGGAGCTGGTCGCGGATGCGGTCGCTCTCGGCGAAGTTCCGCGCCTTGCGCGCCGCGATACGCGCTTCGATCATCTTCTCGATGTCGCCGTCCAGGACCTCGTCGCGTTTCGGAAAGATGTCGAGCACGGGATCGATCTTCATCATGGCCGTGCGCATCCCTTCGGCGTCGGCGGCGCTGATCCGTCCGGCGTCGATGGCGATGTTGGCGCCACGGATGAACGTGAAGAGAGCGCCCAGGGCCCCGGCCGTGTTGAGGTCGTCGTCCATCGCTTCTTCGAAGGCGATCAGGAACCGACCGATCAGCTGATCGGCGTGACCGTCGGATTGAGCGGCGTCGCGCGGCGCCGATCGGGCCAAATCGTCGAGCCGCAGCAGGAACGACTCGATGCGGCCGAGGGCGTTCCTGGCGTCGTCGAGCGACTGCTCGGTGAAGTTGAGCTTCGTCCGGTGGGGCACGGACAGCAGCGCGTACCGCAGCGCCAGCGGGCTGTAGCCCATCTCTTTGATATCCGGCAGCGTGTAGATGTTGCCGACGGATTTCGACATCTTCTGACTGTCGAGGTTGAGGTGCTCGCCGTGAACCCAGTAGCGGACGAACGGTTTTCCGGTCGCTCCCTCGCTCTGGGCGATCTCATTCTCGTGATGAGGGAAGATCAGGTCGACCGCTCCGGTGTGGATGTCGAACGTCTCGCCGAGGAGGTTCATGGACATCGCCGAGCACTCCAGGTGCCAGCCCGGACGGCCTTCTCCGATCGGCGCCGGCCAGGCCGGCTCGCCTTCCTTCTTTCCCTTCCAGAGCACGAAGTCGCGGGCGCTCTCCTTTTCGTATTCGTCGCTCTCGATGCGTGAGAAATCGCTCGTGGCGTCGATCTCGATGCGCGAGAGCTTCCCGTAGCCGGGAAGCGTGGAGACGCGGAAGTACGTCGAACCGTCTGCGGTGTAGGTGTGGCCGCGCTCGGTCAGGTGCTGCACGAGCTCGATCATCTGCGGGATGTACTCGGTGGCGCGCGGGTATGCATCGGCCGGGCGGATCCGCATCTCCGCCACCGCTGCGTGGAACTCGTCGATGAACGGCGCGGTGTAGGTGCCGATGTCCTGGCCGGCTTTGTTCGCGTCGCGGATGATCTTGTCCTCGACGTCGGTGATGTTCATGACCTGCTTCACACGCAGGCCGCGCCACTCCAGATAGCGACGCAGCAGATCGCTCCAGAGAAACGTGCGCAGGTTGCCGATGTGCGGCCGGTTGTAGACGGTCGGACCGCACGAGTACATTTTCACCTCGCCGGGCGTGAGCGGAATGAACAGCTCCTTCTCGCGGGTGAGCGTGTTGTAGAGCTTGAGGTCGGACATCGGGCGGGATTATAGGCATGAGGCACGAGGCATGGGGCATGAGTTGTGCCTCATGATCCGCAGCGTCTCGCCGCGATTCGCTCAGTCACGGACGCGCCGCTCCTGATCGGCGGCGGCCTCACCGCGGAGAACGGCCGCAACTATCCCGCCGCCGATGGAGCGATCGTCGGAACATCGATCAAGCGCGACGGAAATGTCGACGAGCCGGTCGACCGCGACCGCGCCGCCCGGATCGTCGAGTCGTTCAAGCGGTGACGCGTCAGACTGAGCGGCGCCCCGTCAGCAGCTGAACCACCACGATGATCACTGCGATGACGAGAAGCAGATGGATCAGCCCGCCACCCACGTGGAAGGCAAACCCGCCGAGCCACATCACAACGAGAATCACGATGATCAACCAAAGTAGATTTCCCATGAAGGATGAAACTGCTAGAGCCGTACCAACGGGGGTGGGGTGCTCGGTGCTCGACGATGGGGGGTCGGAGGTCG
>JADGOA010000363.1 GCA_017883215.1 Thermoanaerobaculia bacterium
GGGTGGAGCGCGGCGAGGAATCCCCCGCCACCCCGGGAGTGCGGGGGATCCCTCGCTGTCCTCCGCCGCTCCGCGGCTTCGGCAGCTCGGGATGACAGGGGTGCTTTCTGCGCCGCGCCCTAGAACTCGAACTCTTCCATGAACCGTGTCGAGAAATCGCCGCGTACGAAGCGGGGATCGTCGAGGATCGCGCGGTGCAGCGGGATGGTCGTCTTCACCCCTTCGATCACGAACGAGTCGAGAGCACGCCTGGCGCGGGCGATGGTCTCCGGGCGGTCCTTCCCGCGGATGATCAGCTTGGCGATCAGGGAGTCGTAGTGCGGCGGCACGACGTAGTCGCGATAGGCGGCGGTGTCGATGCGAACGCCGGGACCGCCGGGAGCGTGGAACTCGCGGATCTTCCCGGGATTCGGAGCGAACGTCACCGGGTCCTCGGCATTGATGCGGAACTCCATGGCGTGCCCGCGAAGGTGAAACTCGCCAAAGGGGACCGACAGCGGCTCTCCGTTGGCAACGCAGATCTGCTCCTTCACCAGGTCGATGCCGGTCACCTCTTCCGTCACGGGGTGCTCGACCTGGATGCGGGTGTTCATCTCCATGAAATAGAACTCGCCGTCCTGATAGAGAAACTCGATCGTCCCGGCGTTGACGTAGCTGACGGCCTGACAGAGTTTGATGGCCGCGTCGCCCATGCGCTGGCGTATGGTCTGGTCGACGACGGGCGACGGCGACTCTTCGATGAGCTTCTGATGCCGCCGCTGGATCGAGCACTCGCGCTCACCGAGGGAGACGACGCGCCCGTGTGTGTCGCCGAAGACCTGGATCTCGATGTGGCGCGGGTGCTGGAGATATTTCTCGAGGTACACGTCCGCGACTCCGAAGGCGCGCTCCGCTTCACTGCGCGCGGTCTCGTACGCGCTCTGCAGGGTGGTCTCGTCGGGGCAGATGCGCATTCCCCGGCCGCCCCCGCCCGCGGAGGCCTTGAGGATGATGGGGAACCCGATCGTGCGTGCGACCTCGAGCGCGTCTTCGATCGTCCGCACCGGGCCGTCGCTGCCCGGAAGGATCGGCACCCCGGCAGCTTTCGCGGTCTCACGCGCCTTCGCTTTGTCGCCCATGAGGCGGATGGCATTGGGCGAGGGACCGATGAATGTCAGCTGGCACTCGCCGACGATCTCGGCAAAGTGTGGATTCTCGGCCAGAAAACCGTAGCCGGGATGGATGGCGTCGGCTCCGGTGATCTCGGCCGCGGCGATGATGCTGGAGATGCTGAGGTAGCTCTGTTTGGCCAGCGCCGGTCCGATGCAGACGTCCTCGTCGGCGTAACGGACGTGCAGTGCGTCGCGGTCGGCCTCCGAGTGCACGGCCACGGTGCCGAGGCCCAGTTCCTTGCAGGCCAGAATGACGCGGAGGGCAATCTCGCCCCGGTTGGCGATCAGTACTTTCGAGATCATGGGGAGTTTTTCGAGCTTCTCAGACGCGAATTGCGAAGAGCTTCTCACCGTACTCGACGGGCTGTCCGTTCTGCGGATAGATGCGGGCCACGACGCCGTCGGCATCGCACTCGATCTCGTTCATCAGCTTCATCGCTTCGATGATGCAGAGAACCTTCCCATTCGAGACGCGGTCCCCGACGTTCACGAACGCGTCGGCCTCCGGGTTCGGCGCGCGGTAGAACGTGCCGACGATCGGCGACGTGATGATGTGCAGACTGGCTTCGCTTTCCTCCGCGGGACCTGCTGCCGGAGCGGCCGCCGCCAGAAGCGGCGGGGCCACCGCGCTGGTGAGTGACTGCATCAGCATCGGCCCTTCGCTTCTGGCGTCGGTGGCGTACGAGTGGATCACGTGCGGGTGGGCGGACTTGCCTTCGATGCGCACCTTCGTCCCGGCCTGCTCCACCTCGACGGCGGAAATCCCGCTGCTCGACACCTTGTCGATGAGCTCGAGTATCTCTTTGAAGTTCAACGGTCGTTACCTTTCAGATGAGTTCATCCCGCAGCGCGTGCTTCGCTTTGTCCAGCTCGAATCGTGCGCGCCCGTAGTTCCCGTCGGGCCTCATGACCAGAAGCACGAAGTACTCCGGGGTGACGGCGGACAGGAACGTCACGTACTTCTCGGCGACCAGAGCGAACTGAAGCACTTCTCCTGTGTTCAGCTCCGCATTCGGCCGGATCGATTTGATGAAACCGCCGAATTCGGCGCCGAGCACGTCGAGCGGGACCGCGGAGTCTTTGACGGATTCGATGGCGATGCCGTCCAGCCCGATCAGGCTGACAGCCATCGCTCCCTCCACACGATCGCGGATGCCTTGTAAGACCTTCTTAAACACGCCCATCCTCTCGCTTCCCAACCTTCGCCAACCAACGTTCGAGTTTGGCCGCCTTCTGCGCGGCGCCTCCGCCTTCGGACGGCATCTCTGCCCGCGCGGCGTACTCCTCACTCCCCGCAGCTGCTTCGCCGATCTCGGGCGAGGCCTGCGGTTCCCGCGCTGTCGCGGGCGCCGCAAGCGCGGCGAGCTTCTCCTGCACGGCTTCGTTGTGAGGATCGCGCTGGAGGATGTTCTCGTAGATCTGCTTCGCATCCGCCGTCAGACCCTGGCGCGCGTACAGGTCGGCCATCGTCAGAGTGTTGGTGATCTCTTCCTGCGGCGGTCCTCCCGGCCGTGAAGGCTCCGGGAATGGCTCCGCTGCAGGAGCGAAGACGTCGGATTCGTCGGCGGCGGACAAGGGCGGCTCGGAAGCGAGCGCAGCGACCTCCGGAGGCGGCATCTCGGTCGCGGGAAGCTCCGCCGGGACATTCTCGTCGCCGAAGACCTGCGCTTCGTCTGTCGCCCGGACCGACTGCGGAGCGGGGGCAGCCTCTCCCGCCGCGTCGCCGAATGGCATCTCGCTACTGTCCGCGTGCGCAGCCGTCAGTTCCGACGACGTCGCGGCGAACGGCTCCTCCGGCGCGACCGGCTCCGCCGCGGCGGCAAACGGCGACTCCGGCATCGGCTTCGGCGGCCGCATCCTGACCGTCACCTCGCCAACCTCGGCCGGCGGAGCAAATGGCGTTTCTTCCGACGCAGTTTCGAGCGGCTGCGCGAACGGCATCTCCGTGGTAGCCGTGGGGAACGGAGCCGTTTCGGGTTCGGGAGCGAAGGGCGACTCCTCGGGAGCGAAGGGCGACTCCGCTTCTGCGGGTGCTTCCGCCACCGGGGCTTCCGCGACCGGCTGCGCTTCGGCCGGGGGCGGGAGCGGCGGCGTGGCCGCAGGAGGATTCAGCTCGGCGTCGAGGCTCTCGACGATCGAGTCGACCTCCTCGTCGCCGGGCATGAGCGCCTGAACGAGCTTGTACTTCTTGATGGCTTCGATCTTTTCGCCGAGGGTGAGATAGGCGTCGCCGAGCAGCCGTGCTGCGACGACGTTGCCCGGGTCGAGCAGGAGCGCTTTCGAAAGCGCTTCGACGGCGGCGCCGTCGTTCTTCTGATCGCGAAGGACGCGCCCGAGGCTCACCCAGGCCGAGAGGTAGGTCGGGTGGAACGCGAGGCCCGCGCGGAGCACCTGCTCCGCTTCGCCCAGCTGTCCTACCTTCCGCAGTTCCTCGGCCAGCGGATAAAAGATGCGGTTCTTCGGGTCAGTCTTGAGCCTGAACCGAAGTTCCTCGATCTTGGGATTTGTCGCGGGCTGGGCCATCGGTCAGAACCTGCATTCTTGCGTGAATCTCGGGCATGCGCAAGACAGGCGAGCCGCCCACGACGGGGCGGCTCGCGAGAAACGGCTGCAATGAAAAGACGCCTACTGCGACGTGCCCGTGACCGTAACGTTCTTCACAGTCGTCACGCCACCAGCATTTGTAGTGAAAGAAACAAT
>JADGOA010000364.1 GCA_017883215.1 Thermoanaerobaculia bacterium
GCGTCCCGAGCGCCGCCGCCGTCTAATTCCCTCAAGGCGTCCACTTCAAAATGTTGTCGATCGTGCCGCGGGAGACGGAGTGATACGTCGGGCGGGCCTTCGCGTAGATTCCGCTCGCGCGGCTCCGCCCCGCCTCACTCTCCGCCAGTTTCTCGTACAAAGGCTTGAGGAACTTGCGCCGCCCCTGCGCCAGGAGGAACTGCTCGAGCGCGTCATAGGCCGGCTCGTACTCGTGCTGGATCGACTGCATCAGCCATTCGTGGAGGATCTCGGAATTGCCGCTGGCGCTGAAGTGGAAGGCGTCATCGAGCTGGCGCATCTGACCGACGGTGAGGCTCTTCGGCAGGCCGCGCAGGAAGTGGATCCATTCGTGCGTCGACCAGCCGGTCGTCTGCAGCCGAGAAGCCGCCGTCCCTCGCTCGAACGCCTTCACCTGCTCCTCGACCTTTTCGAATGCATCCGACTTCACGCGCGGGACGTTGCTGGGGATTCCCGGCCCGTGCACCCAGGCGTCGAGCCGTACCCGATCCTCCGCGCCGGCATGTTTCGAGAGCAGTCTTCCCCTCATCTCCGCCACCAACTCCTCGGTGGTCATCGACTGGAACGCATGCCGGTCGAAGTAGTCGCGCAGGAAGGCGTCGAATGCAGCACGCCCGACCGTCTCCTCGATCAGCCGCAGGAGGAAGTAACCCTTCTCGTACGCGAGCTTGTTCGCCGCCTCGTCGGGATCGCGGCCGGTGAGGTCGAGGAGCAGATGGGTGTCCCGGCTTTCCGGACCGAGCTCCTCGACGGAGTGCTCGAGATCCTGCATGCCGAGTCGCGCCAGCATCTCCGAGTAGGGACGGCCGAAGACCGCTTCCATGATGCGTCGCTCGAAATAGACGGTGAATCCTTCGTTGAGCCAGAAGTCATTCCACGTCGCGTTCGTCACCAGATTGCCCGACCACGAGTGCGCGAGCTCGTGCGCGACGAGGCTGACCAGAGAGCGGTCGCCGGCCAGGATCGTCGGAGTGGCAAAGGTCAGTCGCGGATTCTCCATCCCGCCGAACGGAAAGCTCGGCGGCAGGACGAGGATGTCGTACTGCCCCCAGCGGTAGGGCCCGTACAGCTCTTCCGCAGCGTCGATCATCCGCTGCGTATCGGCAAGCTCCCATGCCGCTTTTTCGACAACCGGCTTCTCGGCATATACACCGCTGTTCCGGCCCAGCGAGCGGAATCCAAGATCTCCGACAGCCAGCGCGAGGAGATACGACGGAATCGGCTGCGGCATGCGGAAGTGGTAGACGCCGTCGGTGCTCGTCTCCGTCGGATTCTCGGCGCTCATGACGGCGAGCAGGCCGCGGGGAACGCGAATCGTCGCTTCGTAGGTCATGCGCACGCCGGGAGAGTCCTGGCATGGCACCCAGGTCCGCGCCAGGATGGCCTGCGACTGTGTGAAAAGGAACGGCTGTCTGCCGCCGGCAGTCTGCTCCGGCGCGAGCCACTGCACGGCGGCGGCATCCGGAGACGAGGCGTAGTGAATCGTGACCGAGCGCGTCTGCGGCTCGACAGCGATCGCCAACGGGCGTCCGAGATATCTCTGTTCCTCCCCAAGCGCAAAGGTCGCCGCGGCGCCGGAGTCGAGCGTTACTCGCGAGACCGACAGCCCGTTCGTGTCGAGGACCAGCTCGCGGCCGCCGCTGCGATTCTCGATCTGAAGCGTCGCTGATCCCGACAGCCGATGGGCGTCGAAATCGACCTGGAGATCGAGCGCCAGATGCTTGACCACGATCTCGTCGGGGCGTGCGAACGAGTGAATGTCTCTCACAGTTCCTCCTGAAGCAGGCGAAGCATACTTCGGAGGGAAGCGCGGAGCGCCGGCTGCCAGCCGGCCGGTGCGGCGGCGGCCCGCGCCGCCGCACCGCGAGATGGTCTGCGCGGGCTGGCAGCCCGCGCACCGGCCGGCAAGCTGCCGGCGCTCCGGTTCGTTACGACCGCGGATACCGCGACTGCATGGCGCTGTACGTCGCGTCGTTGCTGATTCCCCCAGGGTTCCCCATCTTCGCAATGCGGCCCGAGATGTCGTTGATGCGATCCTGCGTTCCCGGGTGATCGGCGAAGAAACGGGCCACACTGCTGTTGCCACCCTGGTTCAGTGCCAGAAGTTTGCGGAACATGTCGAGCATGCCGTTCGGGTTGTACCCGGCCGCCGTCATGTACTGCAGACCGAGGTCGTCGGCTTCCTTTTCATCGGCACGGCTGAATCGCGCCATGGCGCCGCCGGCGACGACCTGCGCGACGATCTGCGTGAGCGCATTCGGATTCTGACCGAGCAGAATCGCGCCGATCGTCTGGATCTGGTTCTGCTGCTCGACCTGCTTGAGTACGTGCCGGGCGACGACGTGGCTGATCTCGTGCGCCACCACACCGGCGAGCATGTCGGCCCGATCGGCCTGACCGATCAAGCCGCTGTTCACGTAAACGTGGCCGCCCGGAATCGAAAAAGCGTTGACGCTCGGATCGTCGATGATGCGGAACTCGAAGGGCCGGCCGGCGAGCGGCGTCTGAGCGACGATGCGGTCGCCCATCGCCTGGACGTACGACTGCATGGCGGGGTCATTGACGAACCGGTACTGCTGCGCGACCTGCGCAGCCATCTGATTGCCGAGCTGCCATTCCTGATCGAGCGAGACACTGCTGGCACCGCCAGGGCCTGATGACGCACAGGCGGCGAGCAACACCACGACTGCGATGAGAGACAAGTACTGAATACGACGCATGGTTCTCCTCCGTCAGCCCGACAAACCACAAGGCGTGCAAGGTTCGCGGAGAAGGTGTCGCGTGCGTGTAGGTCGCGCCTCGTAGAGGTCGCTGGGTCACCAGGTCACTGGGTTGCCGGGTAGCTGCGTGCTTGCCGATCCCCGGTGACCAAGCGACCCGGTGACCTGGCGACCTCGAGGCTCAAGGTTCCGGCCGCGTGCGCCGCTATCCGCCAAATCCACCCGGCCTGCGTCCACCCATGCCGCCGCCCCACCCACCGCGGCCGCGCGGACTGGCGCCGCGGCGATCCTGCATCCGCTCGCTGCGAAGCGACTGCAGCGCGTTCTGCAGCGCTGTCCACTGCTGGTGGGAGAGCACCAGCCGTTCGGCGGCGAGCATCCGCACCTGGCGGTCGAGAATGTCGTCGCGCATCGAACGAATCCGCTGTCCCGCGGCCACGATGTCGTCGCTCCTGGCCGGATCGGCATCGAGCGCGTCGCGCAACTGCCGGACCGCGACCTGTGAATCGCGGACCAGGCGGGTGATCTCTTCACCCTGGCCGCTTTCGATCTTGTCGAGCGCCGCTACCTGATCGCTGGTGAGATTCACGGCGCCGGAGATCTGGGCGTCACGCCACCAGCTGCCGGGAGGAAGCCCGTCGAGCCCTCCCTGCATCCCGTCGCCACCAGCCGTCCCGCGGAATCCGCCGCGTCCCTCGCCAGCCGGGCGCCGGCCGGAGGCGGGCGGCTCGTACGGATCGCTGCTCGCGCAGGCCACGAACATGGCCACAGCGATCAGCAGAAAAATCGTCGGGGCGAAAATCCTCAGCCGCTTGTTCATCGAGAGCTCCTTGTGCGATCTGAGGAGACTACGCCGAAGAGGGCCGGATGTTGAATCGCCCGCCTGTCACGAAGCTGTGGCGGGGGATCGATCTCGCCTGGGGAATGCGCGCCAGCTCGCGCAGAAGCGGTGATTGGAGCGGGCGACGGGATTCGAACCCGCGACCAAGAGCTTGGGAAGCACAGGCAGCGTTGGCGGACGCTTGGTGATGGTGGGATACAGAGAGGAAGTGGCCCATCACCAAGCGTCACCTATGGTCACCAAGCG
>JADGOA010000365.1 GCA_017883215.1 Thermoanaerobaculia bacterium
GCCAGCACGTTCTGCGGAACGGTGCGAATGGCGCTGTGTGGCGGGTGGTTTCTTAGACCGCGAATGGGACGAAGGGGACCGATGAGACGAATGGGACCTATGAGACTTATGGGACCGATGGGCGCCCGCCTCGACATCATTCGTCCCATGGGTCCCATTCGTCCCATTGGTATTCCCAGAATACTCAGCCACACCGAGCCGTTAGCAGGAGATCCATGACTGCGCTCCCACAGCTGAAGCCCATCCGTAAGGTGGGCATGATCTCTCTCGGGTGTCCGAAGAACCTCGTCGATGCCGAGATCATGCTCGGCCAGCTCAAAGCGGAGACGGACGTGATGATCACGAACGACCTCGAAGAGGCCGACGTCGTCATCGTGAACACCTGCGGTTTCATCGACGCCGCGAAGCAGGAGTCGATCGACACGATCCTCGAAGTCGCCGGGCGGAAGGGGAAGGGGCTGGAGAAGCTCATCGTCGCCGGCTGCATGGTCCAGAAGTACCGGGCCGATCTGCAGGCGTCGATTCCGGAGATCGACAGCTTCGTCGGCCTCGATCATCTCGAAAAGATCACCGACGCGGTGACCGGTCACGTGGACGACGCTGCGCCGACGCGCCGCAAGATGTCGATGCGGCTGTACGAAGACCTTCCGCGCGTCCTCACGCAGGGGACCGCGCACGCCTACCTCAAAGTGTCCGAGGGTTGTTCGAATCCGTGCACGTTCTGCGCGATCCCGCAGATGCGCGGAAAGTTCCGCTCGCGAACCATCGCCTCGCTGGTCCGCGAAGCGCAGCAGTTGCAGTCGCAGGGAGTTCTGGAGCTGAACCTCGTCGCCCAGGACACCACCCGCTACGGACAGGACCTCGGGATGCACAACGGATTGACCGAGCTCGTGCAGGCTCTCCTCGCCGACACCGATTTTCAGTGGGTGCGGTTCCTCTACGCCTATCCCGGCTCGCTCGACTGGTCGCTGTTCGAGCTCATGGGCCGCGAGAAGCGGTTCGCGTCGTACTGCGACATCCCTCTCCAGCACGTCTCGGCGAATGTGCTCTCCCACATGCGCCGGCCGGGCTCGCCGAAGGAATACCGCGAAATGATCTCGCGGATGCGCGAGCTCGTCCCTGACATCGCCCTGCGCACGACGTTCATCACCGGTCATCCGGGAGAGACGCCGAAGGATTTCGGCCAGATGTACGACTTCGTGGAGTGGGCGCAGTTCGACAACATGGGAGCCTTCGTCTATTCGCCCGAAGACCACACGCTGGCCGCGAAGGAAGCGGAGATCCCGAGCCGCAAGACTGCGGAGCGCCGGCGCGAGAAGCTGATGGAATTGCAGCAATCGATCGCACTGGCGCGCAATGAGGCGAAGGTGGGTCAGACGTTCGAAGCCATCGTGACCGGCGTCTGTGAAGAAACCGAACACCTGCTGGAAGGCCGCATCGTCGGCCAGGCCCCGGAGATCGACGGCCGGCTCCTCATCAACGATGGCGTCGAGCTGCTTCCGAACAATCTCCCCGCCTTCGCTCGGGTCGAGATCACGGATGCGCACCCGTACGACGTGGTGGGCGGCGTGGTCGCGTAGCGCCATTCTCAATCGACAGAAGCCGGCGGAGCCGCGCAGTATCGGTGTCATCCTGAGCCGGCGGAGCCGCGCAGCGGCATAGCGCGGCGAAGGATCCCCCGCACTTCAGCCGGCTCGGGTGGGGGTCCCTTCATCAGGATGTCTGTCGGGCGCGACGCGCCCTCGACGCTGATCGACAGACGGTTCTCGGCGGCCTGACGGCCGCCGCTACTCTCTTTCGGCGGCTGCGCCGCCTTCACGGCGCGGCACTCCGAGCGGCGACGCCTCAACACACGGCGACGCCGCGCGTCTTGATCACCCACTGGCCGGAAGGGTTCTTCTCCAGATTGAACATGTAGCCGCGGCCGCAATCGAGCAGCGCTTCGCCCGCTTTGGCTTTGCGGATCGGCCCTGTCCAGATGCGCACCGTTGCCTTGTCGGCTTCGATGTCTGCGACGTCGAGACGAACGTAGCCGGCGGGCAGCGCGAGTTGCGCTTCGGTTGCTTTCTCCATGTCGACGGTGTTGCGGAGCGATGCGGCCGCCGTTCGCGCCGGCGGCCCGAGTTTGTCGCCGAGGACGATCGTCGCTTTCGTCCCAGACTTCTCGATCTCGCCCAAGGCAATGCCGAGGACGGCTTTGAGATCTTCGGCGGTCGAGGACGACTCCATCGACCAGCCGGCCGCTTTCGGCGCAGTCGCGACAGGCGTCGACAGTTTGATCACTGCGACGGAGCCGGGGCTCGCTGCCGTGTCACCCGTCGTGAAGCACGGAAGGATGCGCGAGCTCGGGTCGCCGGCATCCACGCCGACTGTAAACCCAAGCGAGCGCGCGATGTCGGTCGGTGCGGCGGCGCTCTGGTATGCCCCGGGCTTTACGTCGGTTCCCCAGAAGAGCACCGGAACGTGCTGATCGGCTTCGACCGGCTGCCCGTGTGTCGTGGCCGCATAGTCCCAGATGTAGCCGGCCTTTAGCGTGATGATGACGTCGCCGGAGCGGTCGGCGCGGAAGGCACGGCGCACGGCCAGCTCCAGATCGGATCCGGCGGGCTGACCTTCGCCGGCCTGCAGCTCGCTATTCGTGAACGCGCCGGAGACGCCGTGCATCTGGCTGGCGGCATCGCGCACGGCGCGTTTGACGCGTTCACCATCGAGCTTCAGCTCCCGAATGCGCGGCCAGTTCAGGTAGACGGCCGGCTCGTCGAAGAAGAGGATGAAGCCCTTGTTCACCGGCGTGGCGTTGCTCACCTTCACACCGAGCTTCGCAGCGATCGCTTTCTCGATCGCCAGGCGCTGCGGGGCGAGATCGGCGAACGTCTTCGCGTCCTTCTTCGGGTTGCGCATGTCGAGCCGGCCGGCGTCGCGGCCCAAATCTCGGGCCACTTCCGGGATCGACTGCACACCATGATCCGCGGTCAGAGCGACCGTCACGCGATCGTGGAAGTTCTTGTCGAGGTAGTCGAAGAACTCGGCGAGCTGCCGATCGATGCGCACGACCGAGTCGGCCACTTCCATCGAGTCAGGACCGTAGTCATGGCCGAGGTAGTCCTGGGGAGAGAGGCTGACCATGAGAATGTCGGGCTGCTGGTCGGTGGTGCCGAGGTGTTCGGCTTCGATGACGCTCCGCGCCAGACCGAGCACGAGGTCGTTGCCGAAAGGCGTGTAGAGGATCGCGTCGGCGCCGCGAATGGGATGCGGAAACGAGAGGCCGAGCCCGTCGTGCTGCCGCTTGTACTGCCGCAGGCGCTCGGGATCGTGCGTGACTTTCTCGAGGTCGGCGGCGGGGATGAATCCGGACAGCTCCCACACTGGATGGGCGGCGACGTAGGCGGGAATGGTCTTGTTGTAGTCATCGAGCATCGCCTGATTCGCGGCGCGGTAGTACGAGCTCGTCACGAACGCAGGCGTCGCGCTTTTCGAGTCGAACCAGTACGCGGCGGTCGCCTTGCGGCCGGCCATCAGGATCGCGGCGCGGTCCTTGATCGATACGCCGAATACTTTTCCGCCGGGATACTTCTCCTGCAGCCGGTCACCGAGGGAATCCGAATCGAGGTTCATCGGGGAGAAGCCGCCCTTCACCCGCGAATCCTCAGCGCAGTACTCGGCCGTTCCGCTCTCGCGGTCATACCAGAGGTTCGCCACGATCCCGTTGCGCGAGGGCGTGTATCCGGTGCCGATGGCCGCGTGGCCCGGACCGGTGAAGGTGGTCGCGTACGGATACCGCGCCTCCGTGAACTCAGCGCCGTTCTTGAGGAACCGGTTGAAACCACCGGCTGCGAAGTACGGC
>JADGOA010000366.1 GCA_017883215.1 Thermoanaerobaculia bacterium
TGCGGTGCAGCGATGCCCTCTGCTGCGATGTGATCAGCCCCTTCTGCTCGAGATAGGCGATCAGATCGGGGTATTCGGGCGAGGAGGCGTTGACGATGAATCCCTGCCGGAACAACACCGTGTGCCGCCCGTGATCGTTGATGATCTCGAGCACTCCGGTGCGGCGGCTGAGAAAGACGATCTGGACGATGTCGGTAAGGGAGAGGTCCTCGAGGCGGCCCAGGAGACTCACTGGCAGCCTCTCGAGCCATGTGTCATTCCGAGCCGGCGGAACCCCGAAGGGGTGGAGCGCGGCGAGGAATCCCCCGCCAACCCCGGGAGTGCGGGGGATCCCTCGCTGTCCTTCGCCGCGCCGCGGCTCCGGCAGCTCGGGATGACACCCTCAATGCTCGCTCGTATCACGGCGCGAGATTGTAGCGCTTGAGGATTCCGTCGAGGATGCCGTTGATGAACTGCGACGACTTGATGGTTCCGAACTTTTTCGCGATCTCGATGGCCTCGTCGATGATCACCAGCTTCGGGGTGTCGGATTCGTGCAGAAACTCGTAGATCGACATGCGGATGATGTTGCGGTCGACTACCGCCATCCGCGACAGACGCCAGTTCTCCGCCTGCGCCTGGATCTTCTCGTCGATGTCGGCCAGGTGATCGACAGTCCCGCGGAAGATCTTCACCGCGAATTCGCGTGTGTTCGGCTTCGACTTCTGCAGATCCTCGAACGTCTCGATGATCATGTCGGGCTCGTTCCCCGCCATGTCGTACTGAAAGAGCATCTGCAGCGCGAGCTCGCGCGCTTTACGCCGGGCACCCATGGGTTGTGGTTAGTTATCCTTTCTTTGTGCCTGAGAGACGAGTCCTGAGTCCTGAGTGCTGAGTCCTGAGTGGCATCTGCGCGATCCACTCAGGACTCAGGACTCAGCACTCAGGACTTTGTAAAGATTCGCCATCTCGATCGCGGCCAGTGCGGCTTCCCACCCTTTGTTTCCGCTGCCGGGGGAGGATCTCGCGATGGCCTGCTCCTGGGTGTTGACGGTGATCACACCGAACGCGACCGGAAACTGTGTCTCGACTGCCACGCGGGAGAGCTCGGTCGTCACCTGCGAGGAAATGAATTCGAAGTGCGGTGTCTCGCCGCGCAAGAGGCAGCCTACCGTGACGATCGCGTCGATGCCTCCCCGCTCGACGAGAACCCGCGCGAGCATCGGAATCTCGAAGGCGCCGGGCACGCGGTAGACGGCAATGTCCTCGTCACGCGCTCCATGCCGGTGGAGGCAATCGAGCGCGCCGTCGAGCAGGCCGGAGACGACGTCGTCGTTGAACCGGCTCGCTATGACGCCGAAGCGAAGCCCTTCGGCATTCAGATCCCCTTCGAAAGAACGTGGCATACGCGGGGGCGGATTATACAGAGCGAGTGGCGAGTAGCCAGTAAACGTGGTCACGGGGTTGCGGGGCAAGGGGTCACGAGGTTACGAGGTTACGGGGTCACGAGGTTGCGCGCGGCGGATCGTCACTGTCATTCCGAGCCGGCGGAACCCCGGAGGGGTGGAGCGCGGCGAGGAATCCCCCGCAACCCCCGGGAGTGCGGGGGATCCCTCACTGTCCTTCGCCGCTCCGCGGCTTCGGCAGCTCGGGATGACAGGCTTGGGTCGTGTCATTAGAAGCCGGCTTACCTCGCGACCGGTGCCCCCGGCGACTCACTCCCGACTCGCCACCCGCTGCTCCACCGTCCGCCGCTCCTCGAAGAAGCTCACGATCCCTCGATAGATCGCCTGCGCGATCTCCTCGCGGTATTTCTTCGTCTTCATCAGCGCGCGGTCGTTGCGGTTGCCGAGGTTGCACGTCTCCAGCAGCAGGCGCGTGGGAACGAGGTTGTAGCGGATCACGGCCGGCACCCACTCACGGCCGTCGCGGACCACATAGCCCCTCACCGGGCCGAACGGATGCGTCTTCAGCCCCGCCTCTTCGAACGAGCTGATGACCGATTCGGCGAGGTCGCGCGACACTCCCTCAGCGAAGAGCGACTCCTTCTCCGAGTGGGTCACCACCGGCTTCTCCCTCACCTCGGCGCGCGCCAGGTAGACGTCGGCACTCTTCCAATACGACCCCTGCACGTACCGCTCGCCGGGGATGTACGCCATCGCTCCGCGCAGCGACGGATGCAGCGAGTCGGCGTGCACCGAGATGAAGATCACTTTCCCCGGCGGCACGCTGTTCTTCATGGCGCGGCGGAAAATCGAGTTCGCCAGGTACCACCGCAGGTTCACGCCGACCACAGGATCGTCGAGCTTGTACCGTGGCGTCGTCAGCACGACGTGGTCGCTCTCCGGCTCGATCTCGTCGTCGTCGACGGGGTCATACTCCTGCGATTTCGACTCCGTCGTCATCCACACTCTGGCGGCGCTCTTCTTTTCGAGCGCGCGTTTGAGCCGGCAGGTCACATCGTAGACGTAGCTCGCTTCGGCGACGTCGTCGTGGATGGTGCCGACGTCGCGGCCGCCGTGCCCGGCATCGAGGATCACCCAGACACCGCCGAGGTTCTTCGCCCGGGTCCTCTTCGCGAGTTTCGAGCTGGCGAGCTTGGAAGCCTCGGCGGCCATGCGAGTGGGGTCGTCAGACGGCAGGTACTCCGGCAGCAGAAGATCCATCGGGATCCTCACCGGGTAGCCCACTGGCAACTTCGTGACGTCCGAGATGCCGTTGAACTTCACGATGTGATCGACCACGTCGAAGACATCGTTGGAGTAGACGCGGCCGGTGAAGCGGATTACGACCGACGAGTACAACGCCTCGTCCTTCTGCAGACGATAGACGGCGTAGGGGATCGCAGATTCCCGGTCGTAGCTCAGCGACGGCTGTCCCACCGGGACGGCTTCCACCACGGCCGCCTCCGAAGCATCTTCATGCGCTGCCGTATGCTGAGCCGGATCGTCTGCTGATTCCCGAATCTCCGCTGCCGTCGACGCTGCATTCTGTCCCTCCATCTCACGTTTTCCGCGAAACGCGGACGTGAGCAATTCCGTTGGAACAACGATGACGTCACCCTTTCGGGTCGAAAGCCCCTGGGCAGGATTCGCTTTGCGGATGGCGGCGTAGTTCGAACCGTTGCCGGTGAACCACGCGGCGATGTTCCAGAGCGACTCGCCTTCGATGCCGCCGCCGATGACGAGGTGGCGCCATCCGGCCGCGGTGACGCGATCTCTCGGAAACAGCGAGACGATGATCTGCCTCTGAAACTCGGGTCGAAGAAGCTGGAACGGAACGCGGACCAATTGGTCGGGGGCGAGATTCGGGCCGGCGGAGTTGTAGCCGGCGATCTCTTTCCATCGTCCGGCATCACCCGTCACGCGCCTGGCCAGCCGCGACCAGGCATCGCCCTGGTGAGGTTGGGCGACGACGACGATCTCGTAGTCGCGAGCCAGCGACGCGCGCAACTCGGGCGTGACGGTGGTTGTGGCGATGAAATCTTTCGAGGAGGGGGCGGCCGCAAGAAGGGCCGCATGAAGAAGGACCACTGACCACACCCACCACGTCCGCACGATGAAATTCTAACACCAAGGAGTGCGGGCGTCTCGCCCGCGCTTGTCACCCCTCTCCCGCCGGGAGAGGGGTGACAAGCTACCCGCTACCCGCTTGAAAACCTACACCACCGCGACAGCGCTTCGGAATTCCTCGCGTGGGCCTTCCAGCACGTCCGACTTTTCTCTCCGCAGGCCCGATGCTTCGACAATCAGGATGTGCGGCAAGTCCGGGGTATCGGGATATTTCTCGTGGTGCTCGACGCCGCGCAGCGCCTCGTGCCTGCTCTCGCCGTATCCGCACGACTCCAC
This sequence comes from Thermoanaerobaculia bacterium, assembly GCA_017883215.1. Lineage (GTDB taxonomy): Bacteria > Acidobacteriota > Thermoanaerobaculia > Gp7-AA8 > Gp7-AA8 > JAJXWV01. The sequence continues at coordinate 3,828 of JADGOA010000366.1, forward strand.
ATCCGCGAAGCCGGCG
>JADGOA010000055.1 GCA_017883215.1 Thermoanaerobaculia bacterium
CGAGCGCAACGGAGGCGGAAGGAAAGAACGACACGGCTGCCCTCCGCCTGCAGATCGCTGAAATCGAAGCCGGGGCCGCTCGTCTGGCTGAATCGCATGCCGCGGACCTCCGCCGCGCGGAGGAAGAGTGGAGCGAGAAATTCGCCCGCAGCGCGATGGACATCACGCAGCGCTTCCAGAGCGAGCTCGCTTCAGCGGTTGAGCAGCTCGACCTGCTGCGCAGCGACAACGAAGCCGCGGCCGAGCGCATCCGCGAGCTCGAGATCGAGAACCACGACATTCGTGCCGCTGCCGAAACCGCCCAGGCGACGCTCGAAGACGACTGGACCGAGAAGCTGCAGACGATCGTGCACCATCTCGCGTCGGACCACGAAGCAGACATCGGTCAGGCGACGCTCGAGAAGGAGGAGGCGCGGGCAGAGGCACGGCGGCTGGCCAAACGGGTCTCGCAGCTCGAGACGAACGGCCGCGAGATCGCTTCCACATTCGAGGAGATCCAGAGGCGCAACGAGGCCCTGCGGCTCGAAATGGAGGAGCAGCGCAGCCGAGCCGACAGCCGAGATTCCGAATGGAGCGCCAGGCTCGCAGCGAACGCCCTGGAGCTGACTCAGCGCTTCAACGGCACGATGGCCGCGGCCGACGCTCGGCTCCAGGAGGCGCGCCGCGAAGGACAGACCCTGGCCTCGCGCATTCACGAGCTGGAACAGATCAACGCGGCCTTGCGCGTATCCGACCAGGAAAGGCGCGCCGCCATCGACGCCGAATGGAGCGAAAAGCTGGGGACCATCGTCAATCACCTCGCCAGCGATCACGAGGCCGACATCGGCCAGGCCATCGTCGAGAGGGAGGAAGCGCGCGCGGAAGGAAGGCACTCCAACAGCCGACTGGTCGCACTGCAAAAGAGCGTCGCGGCCGAACGCGCCGCTTTCGAGGAATCGCAGGCCCAGTGGACGCGCGAGCGCGACGAGCTGACGCGCAGCGTCGAACTGCTTCGTCGCCGCCTCGGGCTCGGCACGCAGAGCGGCGGCACGCCGCTGCCTGAGGCAACCGCTCCCCGCGACGGAAATCCCGCCGTGCTCGTCGTCCATCGCGATTCCGCCGTCCGCGCCATCGCCAAGCACGCGCTCGAGGCCAGCGGCTACGACGTGACGACCGCGTCGGACGGGTTGGAAGCCTTCCGCGTGGCGATGTCCCAGAAGCTCGACGTGATCCTCGCGGAATCGACGATGCCGAAGATGGACGGCCGCGAGCTCGTGCAGATGCTGAAATCGCGACCCGAAACGGCGGCAGTGAAGATCGTGCTGATGGTCGGCGCCGGAAACGAGGGCGGCAGCTACGCTTCGAGCGACTTCCATGCTGACGATTTTCTTCGCGACCCGGCGAACGTCGAAGCGCTCAAGACGACGCTGGCGAACGTGCTGGCCGCCCGCGTGTAGGAGCGCGGACTTCCTCGTCCGCATCCGCCAAACGTCCTCGTCCGGCCGTTCATGCTGAGACGCGCCCGCTCTGTCATCCCCGTAGGGGCGCACAGCAGTGCGCCCGCTCTCCCGTTGAGAGCTGTAGGGGCGCGCTGCTGCGCGCCCCTACAGGATGGCAGTTCACCCGTTCTTGAGCATCGCTTCGCCGAGCTCTCGCGACCGCCGCGTCGCGGCTTCGACGGCGTTCATCAACGTCGTCCGCACGCCTCCCGCCTCGAGCGTGTGAAGGCCGGTGATTGCAGTCCCTCCCGGCGACGTGACCATGTCCTTCAACCGTCCCGGATGCTCGTTGGTCTCGAGCAGCAGCTTCGCCGAGCCGAGGAGGGTCTGCGCGGAGAGGAGCTGGGCGGTGCGGCGGGAAAGGCCGACTTTCACGCCGGCGTCGCTCAGCGCTTCCAGGATGAGGAAAACATAGGCCGGACCGGAGCCGGATAATCCAGTCACGGCGTCGAGCTGAGACTCTTCGAGAATGACGGTGATGCCGATGGCGTCGAAGATGCGCTTCGCATCGGCCAGGTCGGTGTCGCGCGCGTGCTCGCCGCCGGCGATGGCCGTCGCCGCGGTGTCGACCAGCGCGGGGGTGTTCGGCATGGCCCGCACCACGCGCGTCCCGCCGGCGAGCCGCGCCTGGATGGCCGCCACCGGAACGCCGGCGGCGATCGAGATCACCAGCGCGTCCGGGTTCATTGCATCGGAGATCTCTTCCAGAACACGGCTGAGGATCTGCGGCTTCACGGAGAGAACGACGATCTGCGCGCCTGCAGCGGCGCGGTTGTTCGTGGTCGTCTGCACGCCGTACCTCTCGTGGATCTCGGCGATGTGCTCTTCGAGCGGACCGGACGCGGTGATCTGCTCGGGCGTGAAGACTTTCCCCCGGAGCAGTCCGCGGATCATCGCCTCGGCCATGTTTCCGGCGCCGATGAAGGCAATCGTCTTTTCGATTCTCATGACGCACACTCCCGAATACACATCGAGCGGGCGCGCGGCCCGCGCGATCAATTTACATTCTTCCTGCCGGGCGGGACCTCGAAACCTCGAAACCCCGCAACCCCGTGACCGGTGATGACAGGGTGCTTCAGGCCGCCGTGCCGTGGCACTTCTTGTACTTCTTGCCCGAACCGCAGGGGCAGGGATCGTTGCGGCCGACCTTGGCCTCGCGATGCTTCACCGTCTGCGTCGACGGGCCGCCGGAACCGGAGAAGAACATCGGCTGCTGCTTGGGCGGCTTCGGAGGCAGCGAACGCTGGACGCGCTGCCGCTCCTCTTGCTCCCCTTCGCGCTCGACCACGACTTCGATCTTCCAGAGGAACTTGACGACGCGATCCTGGATGCGCTCCATCATTTCCTGGAAGAGCTCGAACGACTCCTTCTTGTACTCGACGAGCGGGTCGCGCTGGCCGTAGCCGCGGAGGCCGATGCCTTCCTTGAGGTGATCGATGTTGAGCAGGTGATCCTTCCACTGCTGATCGATGACCTGCAGCAGGAGGTACTTCTCGTGGAGGCGCATGGCGTCGCCGCCGATGGCGGTCTCCCGCTCTTCGTAGCGGCGATTGACGGCGCTCTTCAGCACCTCGATGACTTCGTCGCGGCGCATGGAGGCGAGGTCGGCGCCGGCGCTCTTGAGGTCGAGGCCGAAGAAGTCGTACAGCTCGGCGTTCAGCTCCGTCTCGTTGGGATGCTCGCGATTGTCTTCCGGGTAATGCGTGTCGACGAGGTACTCGACGATGTCGTCGGCGGCGTTGAGGATGTACTCCTTCCCTTCGCGGCCTTCCAGGATGGAACGGCGCAGCGTGTAGATCGACTCACGCTGCTTGTTCATGACGTCGTCATATTCGAGCAGGTGCTTGCGGGCGTCGAAGTTCCGCCCCTCGACCTGCTTCTGGGCGCGCTCGATGGCCCGCGTGACCATGCCGTGCTCGATGGGAACGCCCTCTTCCATGCCCAGCCGCTGCATGAGACCGGATATGCGATCGGAGCCGAAGATGCGCATCAGGTCGTCTTCGAGCGACAGGTAGAAGCGCGAGGAGCCGGGGTCGCCCTGACGTCCGGAACGGCCGCGGAGCTGGTTGTCGATGCGCCGCGACTCGTGCCGCTCGGTGCCGAGGATGTGCAGGCCGCCTAATGCGACGACTTCCTCGTGATCGAGGATCCACTGTTCGCGGATCTCTTCCTCGATCCGCTTCCGCTCCCCCGCGTCCTCCACTTCCCGCGTCTTCTGCGCCGCGAGAAACTCGGGGTTGCCGCCCAGGAGAATGTCCGTGCCCCGGCCGGCCATGTTCGTGGCGATGGTGACCGCACTCTTGCGGCCCGCCTGCGCCACGATCTCGGCCTCGCGCTCGTGGTACTTGGCATTCAGGACCACGTGCGGCACGCCGTGCCGCTTGAGTGCGGTGGAGAGCTGCTCGGATTTCTCGATGGAGATCGTTCCGACCAGCGCCGGCTGCCCCAGAGCGTGCTTCTCCTTGATCTCCTCGGCGATGGCCGTGAACTTCTCCTTCTCGGTCCGGTAGACCAGGTCGGCCATGTCGTCGCGGATCATCGGCCGGTTAGGCGGAACCACCACCACCTCGAGGTTGTAGATCTTGTCGAACTCCGCCGCTTCCGTGTCGGCCGTACCGGTCATGCCGGCCAGCTTCTCGTACATGCGGAAGTAGTTCTGAAAGGTGATCGTGGCCAGGGTCTGGTTCTCGGCCTCGATCTTGACGCCCTCTTTCGCCTCCACGGCCTGGTGCAGACCGTCGCTCCACCGGCGCCCCGGCATGAGTCGTCCGGTGAACTCGTCGACAATCAGGACCTCGCCGTCCTTGAGCATGTACTCGACATCGAGCTTGTAGAGCGTGTGCGCCCGGAGCGCCTGCTGGGCCGCGTGAAGCGTGTCCATGTTCTCGGGGTCGTACAGGTTGGACACTCCGAGAAGCTTCTCCGCGTGCGCCACTCCTTCTTCGGTCAGAACAGCCGTGTGCTGCTTCTCGTCGACCTGATAGTCGGTTTCCGCGACGAGGCGGGGGATGATCCGATCCACCTCGTAGTACTTGCCGGGTGATTCTTCCGAAGGACCGCTGATGATGAGCGGCGTGCGCGCCTCGTCGATCAGGATGGAGTCGACCTCGTCGACGATGGCGTAGACGTGGTCCCGCTGGACCATCGCCTCCAGCTCGAATTTCATGTTGTCGCGGAGGTAGTCGAAGCCGAACTCGTTGTTGGTGCCGTAGGTGACGTCGCAGCGATAGGCCGCCTGACGCTCCTGGTCGCCGAAGTGATTCTGGATGACGCCGACGGTCAGACCGAGGAACTTGTAGAGTCTTCCCATCCACTCCGAGTCGCGCCGGGCCAGGTAGTCGTTCACGGTCACGACGTGAACGCCGCGTCCGGTGAGCGCGTTCAGGTAAACGGCCAGCGTGGCCACGAGCGTTTTGCCTTCGCCGGTCTTCATCTCGGAGATCTTGCCGCGATGCAGAACGATCCCGCCGATGAGCTGGACGTCGAAGTGCCGCATGTTCAGCACGCGCTTGCCCGCCTCGCGTGCCACGGCAAAGGCTTCGGGCAGGAGGTCGTCGAGGGCGAACTGGACGTCCTGCTGCGCGGCCTTGACCTGGTTCTCGTCCCGCGGAACTTCCTTCCTGGCCGCGTCGAGCGCTTCGATCACGGGACGGAGTCGTTCCCGGAACTCGGCGGTCTTCTCCCGGAGCTGTTCGTCGGTGAGGCTGCTGATCTCCGGCTCGAGATCGTTGATCTGGTGGACGATCGGAAGCATCCGCTTAACGTCCCGTTCGTGCTTGGAGCCGAAAATCGCTGTCAGTACTTTGTCGATCATGGTTTCTCAGTTGGTTACGGGGTCACGAGGTTACGAGGTTACGAGGTCACGAGGTCACCTGAGAGCCTGCTGGTTGCTCTGCCAGGCCGCCTTCGTAACCCCGTGACCTCGCAACCTCGTGACCCCTGCGAAATCCGAGCGTATCAAAAGAATCCCGCCCCGAGGCGACTCGTTCAGAATTCGCCACAACGCAAATGGCCGCTCCAGAATGCCGCGTCAGCGGCTGAGCTGGGCCAGGTGGTCGAGAGCGAGATATGTCTGGTGGCCGAGGAAGACGACCAGGGCGAAATAGGGGACGGCAATGGCCGCGCGCTGTGCGAACGTCACTTCGTAAAACTTCTTGTCATCCTGCTCGCGGACGATCGAGGCGTACACCTGAAAGGCTGCCAGGACGAGGATCAGGATCATGAGCGGATTCGGCTGCTTGAACGTCTTGTAGACCACTGCGGCGCCGCCGAAGAGCCACATCCATTTCGTCACCGCCGCCGAGATGCGGCCTCCGTCGAGCGGTCCGAGCGGCAGCAGGTTCAGCAGGTTGAGCACGAATCCGACCGACGCGATCAGCAGGTAGAGCGGGTTGTCGCTCCACTTGTAGATCTGCAGTGAGAGGAGCGAGGCGAGCGTCCCGGCGATCGGCCCGGCCAGGCCGATCTGAGCGTCGTCGTATGCGGAGCGGGGCTGGTCTTTCAGCGTGACCGCCCCGCCGATGAAGGGGATGAACACCATGTACCCGGTCCGCAGACCTTTGGCTCGTATGACCACCGCGTGACCGACCTCATGGATGACCGTGATCAGAACGAATCCGATGACCAGCCCGAGCCGGAACTTGGTCGCGTATGCGGCGATGGTCACGAGCATCGACCCGCCGGCAATGGTGTACTGCACCGCTCCGAAGCCCTCGAAGGGATTGACCATGAAAGCGCGCGCCTGATCGAAGGCCAGGATCAGGACCGCCTTCATCTTGAGCAGGATGACGCCGACGGCGATCACGGCTCCGGAAATGACCCGCGGAAAAAGGTGCCGTTTAGGCGGCGGAGGAGGAGCGGCTTCGAGCCGCTCGGCTTCCGCTTCAGGGGCGGAGCTTCGCTCTTCGACCAGCGCTTCGCCGTCGATCGCGGGTTGTGCAGAAGCTGCCAGAGAGAGCATCGGAGTGCGCACAGTACAACGCCGAACCGGAGACTAAATTTCAGAAATTGAGCCAGTGCGAAGGTGTGTCTGGGGGGTCGGGGCTCGGGGGTCGGGGGTCGGAGATGCCGGCGGCTCGACAGGCTCCAGGCGGATGGTTCCGGCGCGGCTCACGCTGCGGCATCGTTCCACCGCCCGACCCCCGATCCCCGACCCCTGACCCCCGCAGACACCGACCGGCCGCCCCCAATGCCGTAGTATTCGCCCTCGTGGCAGACCAGTCGGTCGATCAACTCCGCTCCCAGCTTCGCGACCGCGGCTACCTGACGCACGGAATCGAGCGCTGGTTCGCACTCGACCCGCTCGTTTCGCGGACGTTCTGGGTCGAGCTGACCATCGTCGCGGCGAAAGCGGCCGCACTGATCGCAGCCTTCGGCATCCTGCCGCTCGTCGCGATCATGGTCCTGCGGAACCACCCCCTCAGCGCGACCGAGACGCTGCTCATCGCCGCCCTCTATGCGCTGGCATGGGCCGTCGGCGCGTTCGCTTTCATCGTTGCGGTCGCGCTTCTCCTCAAGCTTCGCCCCGAGCTCGCCGTCGACACCCCGCGCGCTCTCCTCGGTATCGGCCTCGCCTCCGCCGCCCTCCTGGTCGTGCCAATCGTGCTGTGGTGGTTTCGTTTCGAGACCTTCCCTTCGCTCGTCGAGCTGGCGGTCGGGACCGCGCTCGTGGTCTTGTTCTTCGTCACCGCGTCGATCGTCGTCTCGGCGGCGATGCTCTCGTTCTCCGTCTACGAGCTTCGCCGCGTCCCGGCAATTCACCAGAAGTCCCGGACACTGCCGATGGCGACCGCCGCTGTCGTACTAATGGGCCTGCTCTTCGTCCCCGCTTACGGCGCCAAGGAGCGAGGGGCCGTGGAGCCTCCGGCACAGGTCGTGACCTCACCGACGGCACGCCGCGTGGCGCTGGTCGCCGTAGACGGTCTAACGTACGACATCTTCCGCTCGCGGCCCCCATTGGCCGGAGCATTCGCCAGCGCCCTGGCGATGCCGCGGATGGGCGGCCGGTCGGCCACCGAGCGCTGGGCCTCCCTCGGCACCGGCGTCGGCACCGCCGCGCACGGCGTGCGCGCTATCGAGGGCGTGAGGTTTCGCAACGGACGGCACCTCATCCAGAGCCTGTCGCGCGACGACTTCGTTCTTCGGGATGTCGCCGAATGGATCGGGTTGGCGTCGCGCCGCCCCCTGCCGCCCACTGTCCGCCGGCGCGACTACATCTGGGAGATCTTCGCCGCGCGCGGCGTTCCGAGCGTGGCGGTGAACTGGTGGACCACGGAGAGCGCATTCACCGGCGCACTCGACACCATCGGCCAGCAGACGGTTTTCTCGGCTGCGCACGGCGACGCCGTCAAGGTCGACCGGATCGCGGCGTGGCATCTGATCGCCGCGATCGACCGCGACCATCCGCAATTCGCGACGGTTTATCTGCCGGCGCTCGATGTGGTCATGAACCGGCTCGAGCTTGACCGGTCGCAGCAGCTGGCCGCGTCCGTTCAGGCGCTGGATGGCGTGGCCGCCGTGGTCGCGGAGCTCAAACGTCGGGGGTTCGACACAGTTCTGGTCGGCCTGCCGGGTGACCGGCAGAACGGACGCGCCGTGATGGCCTCGACATTCCGCCTCCCGGCGACGAGAGCATCCGCCTTCGACCTCGCGCCGACGCTCTGCGCGGCATTGGGCTTCCCGCCTTCCGCCGAGATGCCGGGGCACTCGCTCATCGGCGGCGAAACGGCGCGAGTGGCCACCTACGGCACCCGCCGCAGCGCCACCGCCGCACCCGCCGCCGATCAGGAGTACTACCGGAACCTCAAGTCGCTGGGGTACATACGGTGAGGGACGGGGCATGGGGCACGGGGCATGAGTGTCCCACCCATGCCTCATGCCTCATGCCTCATGCCTCGTCAAAGGAGAACCATGAAACGCACCGCAGTCGCAGCGCTTTTCCTCCTCCTATCCGCCGCAGCTTTCGCGCAGACGCATCCGTTCACGTTCGAAGACATGATGGCGATGAAACGCGTCGGCGGGCCGCAGATCTCGCCTGACGGCCAGTGGATCGCTTACGACGCCTCGACAATCGATCTGAAGGCGAACGTCCGCCACAGCGCGATCTATCTCATTGCGTCGAGCGGCGGCACGTCGAAGCGGATCACCGATGGCGTCAAGCAGGACGAGGGGCCGGCGTGGTCTCCCGACGGGAAAACGATCGCCTATGTGTCGAACCGCGACACGCCGGCGAAACAGGTGTGGCTCTATGACGTCGCCAGCGGTCAGTCGCGCCGGCTGACGAACATCGAAGGAGGCGCCGGGAGCCTGAAGTGGGCACCTGACGGCTCGGCGGTTCTTCTCGTCTCCGACATCTATCCCGAATGCGGCGTCGATCCGGCGTGCATCAAAGAGAAGACAGACGCTGAAGGCGCCGCACCGACCAGGGCGCGCGTCATCACCAGCCTGCTCTATCGCCACTGGACGGCATGGCAGTCACCGACGCGCACGCATATCGTGTACTTCCCGCTCAGCGGCTCGGGCGCGCGCGATCTGACGCCCGGCGCCTTCGACGCCCCGCCGTTCTCGTTGGGCGGCGGCGACGAATTCGACATCTCCCCCGACGGGCGCGAGCTCGTCTATGCGCGCAACACCGACCCGCATCCCGAGCTGTCTACGAATTCCGATCTCTTCCTCGTGCCGACCGCGGGAGGAGAGGCAAAGCGGATCACCACCCGCGCCGGAGCCGACACGTCGCCGAAGTACTCGCCCGACGGCCGGTGGATCGCCTGGCGCTCGCAGTCGCGTGCCGGCTACGAATCGGACCTGTTCGAGCTCTGGCTCTACGACCGCAGCACCGGCAAGACCACGCGTCTGATGCCGCACTTCGACAACTGGGTTGAGTCGTACACCTGGGCACCCGACAGCAAGTCCATCGACTTCGTCGCGCCGGAGAAGGCGCACGAAGGCATTTACCAGGTCGCGATCAACGGCGGCATGCCCGAGAACCTGGGCTTCGGCGCAGGATCTGCCGATGCTGTGACGGTCAGCCGCGACGGGAAGTCGATCTTCTACAGCTCCTCGTCACTGGCCACTCCGTCTCGAATCGAAGTAATGACCCGGATGCTGGGCGGCACGCGATCCGTTCCGCTGACGCACGACAACGACGCGCTGCTGTCCTCGATCGCGTTCGGCGGGACGCAGGACTACTGGTACACCGGCGCCGCCGGAGCGCAGGTCCAGGCACTGATGGTCCTTCCTCCCGGTTTCGACAAAACGAAGAAATATCCCGCCGTCGTCCTCGTTCACGGCGGTCCGCAGGGCGCGTGGGATTACTCGTGGTCATACCGCTGGAATCCGCAGATGTACGCCGCGCGCGGCTATGTCGTCTTCATGCCGAACCCGCGCGGATCTACAGGCTACGGCCAGAAGTTCGTCGAAGAGATCTCCGGCGATTGGGGCGGTAAAGCGTTCACCGACATCATGAACGGCGTCGACGCCCTCGCCGCCATGTCGTTCGTCGACGGCAACCGCCTTGGCGCAGCCGGCGCGTCCTACGGCGGCTACATGGTGGACTGGCTCCTCGGCCACACCGACCGCTTCAAAGCCCTCGTCACACACGCCGGCGTCTACGACCTTCGCTCCGAGTACGGCGTCACCGAGGAGCTGTGGTTTCCGGAATGGGAGCTCGGCGGCGCGCCATGGGAGAAGCCGGACGCTTACGCGAAGTGGTCGCCGGACAACTACGTGGCGAACTTCAAGACGCCGACGCTCGTCTCGCAGGGTGAGCTCGATTTCCGTGTGCCGGTCAACCAGGGACTGGAGCTGTTCACGGCGCTCCAGCGTCGCGGGGTCCCGTCAAAGCTGATGGTCTTTCCCGACGAAGGGCACTGGGTCCTGAAGCCGCAGAACTCGAAGCTGTTCTATCAGACTGTGCTCGACTGGTTCGATCAGTGGCTGCTCGTCCATCAGCCCTCTGAAAAATGAAGCGAATACTACAATACAAACAGATTGCCACCTCGGCTACGCCCCCTCGTCCGCACGATCGAGAAATGGTTCGATCGGCACCAGCGTCCTCTCCCCTGGCGCGAGACCTATGAGCCGTATTTCGTGTGGGTTTCCGAGGTGATGGCTCAGCAGACGAGGATCGATGTGGTGCTGCGATATTTCGAACCGTTCGTCGCGGCGTTCCCCGACCTCCGCGCTCTCGCCTCGGCATCTTCCGACGACGTGACGGCCCGCTGGTCCGGACTCGGATACTACCGCCGCGCACGAATGCTCCGGGAAGGAGCGGCCGACGTCGCAGCGCGATTCGGAGGAGTGATCCCGTCGACCGTCGAGGAGCTCCAGTCGATCGCCGGAATCGGCCGTTACACCGCCGGGGCGATCGCTTCGATCGCCTTCGACCGGCATGCCCCCGTCGTCGACGGCAACGTGGCCCGCATCCTGGCGCGGCTCGACGGCATCGAGCAGCCGACCGGCTCTCCAGCGCTGATGCGCGCGGCCTGGATACGCGCGGAGGAGCTGGTTCGTGCATGCGACTCTCCACGGAAGTTCAATCAGGGGCTGATGGAGCTCGGCGCGCTCATCTGCAAGCCGGCGAATCCTTCATGCGAGGTCTGCCCTCTGACGAAAGACTGCGCGGCCTTTCAGCAGAGCCGGACGGCGGAGCTGCCTCTGCCGAAGGCGAGAGCCCGATCGCACGAGATGCGCCTTCCGCTCTACCTGATCACCGATTCCGACGGGCGGATCCTGATGCGCCGCGAATCGGGAAAGTTGATGACAGGCCTCTTCCACCTTCCACACGGCGACTCGGCGCTCCTGCCCGGGGTGCCGCTGCGCGTCGAGCGGCGAGAATCGCTCGGCACCTTCCGGCACACTGTGACGACCCGCCGGATCGAGTTCGAGCTCTTCGCCGCCACGCTCGCCGATGCCGTCGCGGACGACGAGTCGTACGCCTGGATCGATGCCGAGCGCATCGACCGAGTCCCTCACCCGTCGTACGTGGAGAAGGCCCTGCGTATGGCGCGGCGTCACGGAAGGGCGCCAACAGCGTCTAAGTCAGCGAGTAGGAAATAGGCAGATGAGATCCGCGGCCTGACCCGCTGTAGGGACGCGCGGCAGGCGTCCACAACCCCGGTGGGCGGAAGGAACCACGAGAGCTGCGGACGCGCTGCTGCGCGCTCCTACTCGTTCGCAGCGCGGGATGACGGGCTCGGTGCATTGGCAAAGGTAAGGCGCATGACAAGACCGGAAGAGACAACCACCGCAATCCTGGCGTTCCTCGCCCTGTTCTTCGCCGCCGCGGCTGATGCCGCCCCGCGGACGTACACGATCTCGCCCGACGGAAAGAACGCCGCCTCGTTCCGCATCGACGACGCGATCGAGCGGATCGACGGCACGACCACCAAGGTGTCAGGAAGCGTCGTCGCCGATGCGGAGAACGCGGCGGCATCGACCGTCGACTTGCGAGTCGAGCTGGCGTCGCTCGACACCGGCATCTCGCTTCGCAACCAGCACGTCCGCGAGCGGTTTCTCGAGACCTCGAAGTATCCGTACGCGAGATTCAAGTCGGTTGGCGTCAAAGCGCCGTCGACCGCCATCGCACCCAACAATCCGGCCGATATCGACGTGACGGGCGATTTCACCATGCACGGGGTGACCAAACGGATCACTGTCCCGGTGCGCGTCGTGGTCATCCCCGAAAGCGATCTGACGAAGTCGACCCGCGGCCCGGGCGACTGGATCCACGCCACGGCCACGTTCTCCGTTCGCCTGGCCGACTACGACGTCCACGTCCCCGACACGTTTCTCGTCAACACCGCCGATCCCATACCCGTGCGGATCGACGTCTTCGCCAACGCCCGATAGGAGTGCGGGCCTGTGGCACAGACACTCTTGTCTGTGCTGCAGGTGGGGGGCACAGACAAGAGTGTCTGTGCCACCGCCTGACTGCGGGAGGCCGGATCGCGGCGGGCGGAACGCCCGCACTCCTCGTACAATCTTCCGATGCGCGGGTGTGTGACGGCGGTTCTCCTCTCCTTCCTCCTGGTTGGCCACGAAGTCTCGGCCCAATGCAATTACTCGGACATCTTCAGCTATCCCTTTCGAACCCCGTATCTCGACATCGCCGCCAACGACTACGAAGTGTGGGCGGCGACCGGCTACGGCATCCAGCTGTTTGGACGCGGTGGGGCGCAACCCGCCACACTCGTTCAGTCGATCGCCCTGCCGGGTGTCACACGCGTCGTGCGGCGAGGCTTTTACGTCTACGCCGGCAGCGGCACCGCGATCTGGGCGCTCGATAATCCGCAGGCGTCTGCCGACCTGCACACGTACCGCATCGACATCAAAGGCTCCGTCGACGCGGGGGCGACCGTGAACGACATCGCCGTCACGCCCAATTACATGTACGTCGCCACCAGCAACGGCCTGCAGCAATACGATCTGCTCAATCCGGCTGCACCGTCGCGCATGGCCACGCTCCCGACGAGCAGCAGCAGCGTCATCTCGCTCTCTCTTTCGGGCTCGAACCTCTACGCCGCCGACGGCGACAACACGGTCGAGATTTTCGACGTCTCGACTCCGACGCTTCCGCAGAAAACCGGATCGCTTCAATCGCTGCCGCGCTCGACCGGCGTACATGCGACGGCCACACGCGTCTACGTGACCGACGGTCAGAACACCGACGTCTTCATCCGCAGCGGAACCACCGCGACGAAGGTGGGCACGGCGCCGTTCGGCACGACGGCTTTCGCCCCCTGGACCGGTGACGTCGTCTTCGCCGCCGGCGCCGACCGGCACGTGCGCGGCATCGACTGGACGAATGCCGGCGCGCCGGTGGAGATCTTCGCGACCGACGTCATTCCGTCCGGCGGAACGATCAATCGCGCCACGGCCATGCAGATCTCCGGGAGCGCCTTCTACGTCGCTGCCGGCGACGCCGGGCTTCAGGCCTGGGATCTGGCCGACTTCAAGGCACCGTTTGCCGTGCGCAGTTACGCGACGGGCGCTGCTTCTTCGGTCATGTGGGCGGGCGGGAAGATGTACGCCGCGCTAACTGCCGGAGGAATCGCCGAGTTCTCGAAAAGCAGCAGCGGCGCCCTGACCGCGGCACGTCAGTGGGATGCGCGCATCCACACGCTGCAGGACGCCAATGACACGTTTACGTTTCTGCTCTCCTCGACCGGCTCCCTCCTGACGTACTGGTTTCTCGGTTCCACCACCCCGACGCTCGCGAGCTCCGCGCAATTCAAGTCCACCATTGCGCAGGCGGTCCTCATCGGATCGACGGCGTACGTCGTCCTCGCTGACCGGACGCTCTGGTCGGCCGATCTCTCGCAACTGAGTCCACTGCCACAATCGATCGCCACCGGCGACATCAGCCCCTCGGCGATCGCCCGTTCCGGCAGCGCGCTGGCGATCGCCGACCTGCGAGACGACGCCACGACGGCGGTGTCCTATTACTCCTCTACCGATTTCACCAAGGCGCCACAGACGATCTCGGTTCCGGGCATTGCCACGATCGGCGTCACGCTCTCAGGCACAACCGCCGCCGTGTTCACGTTCCGCGGAATCAACGTCATCGATTTCGCGAGCGGCACCACCTTCGTGTTGCCGCAGTCGAACAGCGACCTGCCGCGCGGCATGGCCATCAAAGGTTCCCAACTCCTCGAGCTCAC
>JADGOA010000367.1 GCA_017883215.1 Thermoanaerobaculia bacterium
GATTTCCCCGTCAACTTGCTGATCCGAACGCTTCCAGAACCGTATGCGCCCCAACCGTCTCCGGATCGCAGCAGTCCCGTCGCCTACGGCCGGTATCTGGCCACGATGGCGGGCTGTCCCGTGTGTCACACACGCGCTGAACGCGGCAAGCCGATCCAAGGCATGGAATGCGCCGGCGGAGCCGCCTTCGACGTTCCCCAGGCGGGCCGCGTCCAGTCCGCCAACATCACTCCAGATTCCGACACCGGCATTGGAGATTGGCCCCGCACCTTTTTCATCGAACGTTTTCGTGACCCGGCTTCGGCGGGAACACGGCGACTTCCCCTAAGGGACCGACGCCTCAATACCATCATGCCGTGGACGATGTTTGCGGGGATGACGGACGAGGACCTCGGCGCGATTTACGCGTATCTTCGAACGGTCAGGCCTGTCAGGAACCAGGTCGCACGGTTTACCGGTCCCGGCTAGAACGGCCGAGGTCCGACGGGAAATTAACATCTATTCACCGGATTTTCATCGTCCTTTCATTCGCGAGTCCCAAGGTGGCAGTGCCCGACGTCATCGAGCGGATCGGGTTCCGAACACTCGGGCTGAAATCGCAAGGAGGCTGGCCATGCATCTCAATCGCAGTCGCATCCAATCGACGTCGGCGCGCGTGCGGTGGAGCCTCGTTGCGGTAGCGAGCGCGATGATCGCTGGACACGCGACGCCCTCCGGCCAGGGCGAGTCCGTGGTGCTCACCGTCAGGTTGCCGGATCGACCGGCGGCCGGCGCACGACTGTTCGTCCAGAAGAGCTGCGCACGTTGCCACACGATAGGAGCGCAGGCTTCAGCCCAGGCGCGAGTCGGGCCGGATCTGGGCCGGCTGCTCCTCTCCGGCACCGTGCTGGATCTCGCCGGCGCGCTCTGGAATCACGCACCGGTCATGCGCGACAAGATGCAGGCGCTAAAGATCCAGCCGCCGACGATCACGAGCACCGAAATGGCCGACATTGTTGCGCTGCTGACCGCATACCGGTACGACGCCGCCGAAGTCTCCCGCCCGGCCAATGCCGAGGCCGGCCGGCGGGTCTTCATGGCGAAGCGCTGCGCGACATGCCATAACCCGAACGGCAGCCGGTGGGACGGCCTGGGACCCGGCCTGCAGAAGTACCGCGGGCGGTCGTCGGCCATCTTCCTGGCTCAGGCGATGTGGAATCACGGACCGGAGATGGCGTCGGTCATGGACGCTCAAGCCGTCCCATGGCCGAAGTTTGCGCCGGGTGAGATGGACGATCTCGTCGCGTATCTGCAAGCGGGCGGCAGCGCATCAGATCGCGCCGAGTATTTCCAGCCGGGGAGCCCGCGTCGAGGCGCCGAGCTCTTCTCGAGCAAACGCTGCATCGCTTGCCACGCCGTAAGAGATCGCGGCGGTCGTGGCGGCCCCGATCTGGGCCTGCGCGGCCATGAACTGGTCGCTTCGGTGCCGACGATCGCCGGCCTGATGTGGAACCACAGCGAGACGATGGCAGCCGAGTTCGACAAGCGGGGGATCCCGCAGATCACATTCTCCGGGCAGGAAATGGTCGACGTCATCGCGTATCTGTACTTCCTCAACTATGCCACCGTGCGCGCGACGCCGGCGCGTGGCGAGAAATTGTTCGCGGCCAGGTGTTCAGCCTGCCACGCGACCGGTGGCAAGGGCACCGGGCCGGACCTCGCTGCCGTGCCGCACCTCGATGAACCGTTTGCCATCATCGCCGCGATGTGGAACCACGCACCGATGATGGCCAGTGAGATCAAGAAACGCGGTCTGACCTGGCCGCGATTCGAGCCCGGAGAGGCAGCAGATCTCGTCGCGTTCCTGTTGTCGACGCACCAGACCACCGGCTCGTCGCCCTCGGGGTCGGGTCGATAGCCAAGGTTGGCTGAGCCGCCGTGAATGCATGCCAGACTTACGGCCCGAGATGATCGCGGCGCGACGGCATGTCGAGGAAGCTCCGCATCACGTGCCATAACTGTTCGCGGTTGTAGCCGAACCCCAGCGCGTGCGACATCCCGGGCAGGACCACCAGTTGCTTGTCGCGGTTCGCGAGCTTCCTGAAGAACGCGACCAGATCCTCTTCGGTGGCGATGCCGTCGTACTCACCGCGGACGAGCAGCACCGGCGCGTGCACCTTCGCGGGATCGACCACGGGCAGGTTGGCCGTCATGTCGAGGTACGTGCCGGTCGGCACCGTGTCGCCGAACGGCAGCTCCGCGTCGGCCAACGCTTCGGCGACGGCGGGATCGGCGGTGCCGGGTTTGTCCCGGGTGAAGATGCTGCGGATCATCTCGCGATCGCGAAGCCGTCGAGTGTGCGTGCGGTAGAACTCGACCTGTTTGGCTCGCTCGGCCAGCGTGGGCGAGCCTTCGCCCGTGTACGTGAAGGCCGCGAGCACGAGCCGATCCACGCGGTCGGGATACGCCATCGCGAACGCGCCGGCGCGCAGGCCGCCAGACGATTCGCCGAAGAAGTGGAGCCGTGTCTGTCCGGTCTCACGGAGCACGACGTCGGTGGCGGCCTTGAGATCCCTGACGCCCTCGGCGATGTCCGAGTTCCGCTCGGTGCGCGACGATCGCCCGTACCCCTCGAAGTCCATCGTCCAGACGTCGAAGCCGTAGCCGGCGAAGACGTCCATCATCGAGTAGTCGCCGTGGCCCGGGACGTCGAGATCGAATGACGATCGTCCGGAGTTCGACGATCCGTGCACCAGGAACAATACGGGGCGCGGGTGATCACCGGAGGTGGGCGCGTCCAGCCGCTTTCGGAAGAGGTACAGCTTGACGTCGCCCTTCTGTGCCCAGTACTCGTGACTCCAGGAGGAGGGCTTCGCAGGCGCGGTCGCTGCGCCAAGCGCTTCGAGCCTCGCGGGTGCGAGCGCGACGGCCACGAACACGACCGGCACACACAACCAGAAAGGTGATCGCATCGGAACCTCCAGAGGCCTCGCCTCGAACACGTGGGAAGGATTGGCGGAGAGAGAGGGATTCGAACCCTCGGTAGAGTTTCCCCTACACACGCTTTCCAAGCGTGCTCCTTCAACCACTCGGACATCTCTCCGTGGAGTGGAATCAGCAGTTTACAGCGACCGTGCAGGCTCGTCCAGCGCGTGCGCGAGCGCAGTTCTGACCTCGCGGAGTTTCATGGTCTTCTCCGAGGCTCTTCTACCGCTGCTTCAGGTGCTCTCCCGCTCGACTCTGCGGCGATTTCCATCCGCTCTTCCCGAATTCGAGGTTCGCGCAGGTCACGATTCATTTCCCCGCCCCTGCGGAACGGAGAAACGCCTCCGCGGAGTTGTACCGTACCTGAGTCTCACGTGTGAGCGGAAGAACTCGGACGACCGAATATCCGAGCAGTTGCAAATGTGTTCCGAAGTGGACAGATACCCATCTTCGTCTCTTTTATAATGATGCTGCCTACTGGGAAGTAAGGCGAGTCAACCAGCTTCCTCTGACGATAAGGAGAATCACACATGGCAGGGCCGAAAGCAGGGAGCTACACAGACATCGTTCTCGCGAAGAAGACGGTGATAGGCAGTAAGGTCGTCAACGCACAACATGAGGACCTCGGAAAGATCGAAGACCTCGTACTCGACGCTGGAGCGGGCCGGATCGCGTACGCGGTCTTATCCTTTGGAGGTTTTCTTGGGATGGGTGACAAGTATTTTGCCATTCCGTGGAATGCGCTCCGCTTCAACTTGTCGGAAAAGCACGCCGTCCTGAACCTTGACAAGAAACTGCTGGAGAATGCTCCAGGTTTCGATAAGGACAA